>JAEZFE010000008.1 GCA_023437865.1 Pseudomonadota bacterium
CAGGCCCTGCGGTTCGCCGCCGCTGGCCGGCGTGCCCAGGCTGGTGGGCAGCTTGCCGCCGAGGGCGCCCTCCAGCGCCTTGCCGGCTTGGCCCTTGGCGAGCGCGGCCAGATCGGGGCGGAAGGACAGGTTGTCCCACGGCCCCTCGACGATCACCGGAACGGTCACGCCGCCCAGATCGCTCTTGCCGCCCTGGCCCTCCAGGCTTGCCACCGCCTTGGGCTCGACGCGGTAATGCACCGTGCGCGGCGGCAATTCCACCGTCCCGGCGCCTTCGATACGCAGCAGCGGCGATTTCAGCGCCAGATCCTTGTTGGTGAGAATGCCGTCGGCGATGGTGAAGGTGCCGCCCAATTCGGCGAAATCCGTCTTCTGGGTGCCGCCGCCGGCGGTGAAGGCCGAGCCCACGTTGCGCACCATCTCGGCCAGGTTGATGCCCCGGATGGCGCCGTCGAGGAAGGTCACCGAGCCCTTGCCGTCCAGGCTGGACACCAGCGCCCGCTCGCTCTTACCGCGTCCGCTGACCTGAATGTCGGCGGAGCCGGTACCCTCCAACCGGTCGAAGCCGGCGGCATCCTTGAGGAACGGCTCGGCCTTAAGC
Organism: Pseudomonadota bacterium; assembly: GCA_023437865.1. Classification (GTDB taxonomy): domain Bacteria; phylum Pseudomonadota; class Alphaproteobacteria; order Rhodospirillales; family Magnetospirillaceae; genus Magnetospirillum. The sequence goes on from JAEZFE010000008.1 coordinate 602, forward strand.
CCGCTCAAACTGAAAGAGGCGTCGAGGCCGATGCCGGGCTGGCTGCCGTCCAAGCCCAGGTGGCCCTTCCCGGTGCCTTGGTAGAGTTCCAGCCGTGCCAGATCGGCATCCAGCTTGCCGGCGTTCAGCCTCACCTTCAGCGCGCTGGCGCCGATCTTGATCTGGCGGATGGTCAGCGAACCCACCGACAGGGCAAAGTCCACATCCGCCGTCTTGAGGGCGGAGGCGTCGAGGGGCGCGTCGCTCCAATCCGACTTGCCGCCGGCCGCCGGCTTGGCCGTTTGTTCGGCGGGAGGCAGGTAGGGGTTGAGGTCCAGCGCCTCGACGTCCAGCTTGCCGGCCAAAGCCGGGCGGGCACCGCCGGCATCCACCGATAGGTCGCCCTTGGCCTTGATGGCGTCAAGCGTGATGGCGGCCTGACTCAGCGCAACCTTGGCGCCGCTGGCGGCCAGCGTGCCGGTCAGTGCGAACGGCCCCAGACCGGACCCGGCCAACTCCAGCGGCTTGCCGGTGGCCCATTGCGCCAAATTGCGCACCGACGGAACGGCGAGCGACAGATCGCCCTTGGCCGCGTTGGCCGACAATTCGCCCTTGAAGGACAGCTTGGCGGCCTCGGTGGCGACCGACAGCTCGGCGGGGGTGACGCCGGTTTCGGTGAGCGCGCGCGGTCGGGCCAGGTCGGCGGCAAGCTCGATGGCCTTGCCGCGCCACTTCAGCGAGCCGTTGGCCTTGAGCGGACTGTCCAAGGTCTTCAGGTCGATGGCCACATTGACAGCTTCCACTTCCTCGCGGGTGCCGGCCTTGCCGTCCACATAGGTGAGCTTGCCGTTTTCGATGCGCACCTGACCCAGCGAGACATCCTGCGGACCCGACCCGCCGGCGGCGGTGCCTCCGTCCTTGGCCTTGGGGGCGCTGTCGAACGCCCAATTGGCGCGGCCATGGCGGTCGACCTCCAGCCACACCACCGGGTCAATCAGCACGAAGCTGTCGACCTCGACCTTGCCCGACAGCAGGGGCAGCAGCTTCAGCCGCACGTCCAGGGCGCCCAGCCGCACCATTTCCTTGCCCTGGAAGCCGGGCGGATTGGACAGGGCCACATTGGAGACCTGCACAGCCAGCGACGGAAAGGCCGAGACCGCCACCTTGCCCTCGATCAGCAAATCGCGCCCGGTGGCCGATTTGACCTGGGCCACCACTTCCTGGCGGATGCGGTCGGCGGGCACCAAGCTGGGCAGGATGACGATCGCGGCGACCGCCACGGCGGCCACAACGGCAAGAACGATCAGGACTTTCTTCATGGCGTTCCCCCAGAAAGAAATCTTACCCCTGCGGGTTAGATTTACTCGCTGGCCCATGATACCGCCGTTGTGCTGTGCTCATCCATCGTCAACCGCAGGAGCCGAAAAATGACCAAGCTGTACCTGGAAGATATCGAACCCGGCCAGGTGTACGGCTCTCCGCGATATGAAATGACGGCCGAGGCCATCAAGGACTTCGCCTTTCAATGGGACCCGCAGGCGTTCCACTTGGACGAGGAGGCTGCCAAGGACAGCTTCTTCCAGGGACTGGCGGCCAGCGGCTGGCACACGGCGGCTGCCACCATGCGGATGTTCGTGACCGGCGAATTCCAGCCGGTTAACGGATTGATCGGCGCCGGGTTCGAGGGGCTGAAATGGCACCGTCCGGTGCGCCCGGGCGACGTGCTGACCTTGCGCACCGAGGTGCTGGAGGTGCGTCCGCTACGCTCCAAGCCGGGCTTCGGCATGGTCAAGGCGCAGGTCACCACGCTGGATGCCGACGGCAAGCCGGTGCAGGAGTTCTGCCCCAGCATGGTGGTGCAGGCTCGCGCCGGCACGTAAAGCGTGCGCCATCCCTCCCCGGATGGTACATCTGAGGATGTACTTTTCCGGGGAGGGGAAATGGCTCAATTGGAAATGATGGCAATCGGCGATTCCCTGTATCAGGGCGTCCGCTCGATGACGATCCGTGCCGATCTGTGCGCCACCAGCATCCCGGCGCAGGTTGCCAAGGCGCTGGGCATTCCGTTCGTATCGCCCGACATGGCGCATCCGGTCATCATCGACCCGGAGACATGGCTCGCCGATCTGGGCCGCATCGGCAAGGACCTGGCCGCCTATGGCGCCTATTGGCAGGGCAACCCGGTCTCGCCCGGCGGCCATGTCTGCTTCGACAATCTGTCCATCGGCGGCGCCCAGGTCTGGCACCTCTACCGCTATACTGCCCTGGACGCCGCCAACGACGCCAAGGCCCAGTTCGACAAGCTGGGCGGCAAGCCGCTCAGCTTCGGCACCCTGGGCAATATCGACGTCGCCGCCCTGATCTTCGGCGCCACCGCGCGCTTCGTATTGAACCCGTCGAACAATCCGGATTTCCAGCAGATAACCCAGTTGGACTGGGTCGCCTTGCGCAAGCCCAAGCGGCTGCTGGTGGATATCGGCAGCAATAACGGCCTGTGGGATATGTGCTTCAACGGCGATCCCGCCAGCAAGTTCTACTTCGGCAAGGACTACCAGGCCGCCAGCGGCGATCCAGAGGATTTCACCCAGATCGAGGAACTGGCCGACGCGCTGAACCGCCTGCCGCCGGAGATCGAGGTCATCTACTACAACAATCAGGGGCGGCCGCGCTGCGTGCCCAACCTGATGCCGTTGCCCGACCAAGTGGAATGGGAAACCCATCCCGGCGACGGCTATTTCGACCTCTATGAGAACCGCATGGCGCTGTCCATGACCTACAACCGCATGACCGGCGCGCAGATGAAGGCGCTCGACGATTATGTCGCCCAGCTCAACGCCAAGATCCAGCAGATCGTCAGCAGCCGGGTGACCAGCCGCAAGGTGGTCTTTGTCGACCTCTACAAGGTGCTGTCGGATAACGACGCCAAGCATTACGGCGATGGGCGCGCCACCCTGGCCGGTGGCAAGCGCATCAGCAACAACATGTTCGAATCAGACCCGTGGGGCGGCATGGCCCATGGCGGCTTTTTTGGCCTCGACGGCATGCACCCGACCAATGTGGGCTACGCCAAGGTAGCCCAGCAGGTGGTCAACGACATCTACACCACCGAGCGTGCCGGCCAGCAGCCGCCCATGATCGATCTGGACGCGGTGTCCAAGGGCGACACCCTGATCCAGGATTGCCCGGGCAAGTGGAGCCCGCTGATGTATCTGTGGCGCGATATCCGCCGCGGTGCCAGCAAGTCCACCGATTCCGGCCTGCAGGTGATCGACGCCATGCAAGCGGGCAACATTGCCAGCCGGGTGGACTGGAAGAGCGGGCATTAACGTATAGGTTTTCCTCCCCCAGGCTGGGGGAGGAGGTCTTCAATGCGACATCAGCACCGGCAGGGTCATGTGCTTGAGGATGTGGCGGGTGCCGGCGCCCTTGAAGAAGGGCAGGTGGTAGCCGCCATGGGCACCCATGACCAGCAGGTCGGCGCCCTGGTCGAAGGCGCGTGACAGCAGCAGGTCCATGACGCCGATATCCTCACCCGCCAGCACCTCGCGGGTGACGGTGATGCCGTGGGCGGCCAGGTGATCGTGGATGGACAGCGGCGGCAGCGGCACGTCGCCCTGCTGCTTGGGCTGGGGGCGGATGGTCACGATTTCGACCGCGCTGGCGCCTTCCACCAGCGGCATGGAATCGTGCAGCGAGCGGGCCGATTCGCGCCCGCCATTCCATGCCACCAGCACATTGGTACCGATGCTGGGATACTCGCCCACCGCCGGCAGGATCAGCACCGGCCGGCCGGTCTGCAGGATGACGTGCTCGACCAGTTCGTCGGGCGCGTCCTTGCCTTCATGGTGCTGGCCCAGCACCACCAGATCGTGGAAGCGGGCGCAGACCACGGTCTCGTGCAGTACGTGAC
>JAEZFE010000022.1 GCA_023437865.1 Pseudomonadota bacterium
TCCATCGCTCGAAGATCAAGCCGATCGAGGTCTACAGCCGCGACGACAAGACCTTCGCCGACGCGGTGGCCCAGGCCAAGAAGGACGGCGTCAACCTGCTCGACGATGACAAGATCATCCGCGAGGGCAAGAAGGTCCGCGTCTATATGACCAGCCGCGCGCCCAAGTTCGGCCTGGACTCGTTCAATGTGAAGCTGGGCGACGAAGTCACCGTCTACATCACCAACGGTGACGACGTGGCCGATTTGACCCACGGCTTCACCCTGATCGGCCACAACATCGCCATGGAAATCGGTCCGCAGGCCACCGCTTCGGTGACCTTCACCGCCGACCGTCCCGGCGTGTGGCACTATTACTGCCAGTGGTTCTGCCACGCTCTCCACATGGAGATGCAGGGCCGTATGCTGGTGGAGGCCTAAGCATGGGCCCGCGCGGTCTGTCCTGGGTGGGGGGAGCGCTCGCCGCCCTGCTGCTCGCGGCGCCCGCGCGGGCAGCCACGCTGGAAGTTGCCGCCGTTCCCGGTGCGCTCGCCCAGGCCCTTCAGGGGGCCAAGGCGGGCGACACCCTGGTGCTTGCCTCCGGGCGGCACCAGGGGCCGGTGACGGTGGGCAAGCCGGTGGAGCTCAAGGGCTTGCCGGGCGCGGTGATCGAGGGTGACGGAAGCGGAAGCGTCATCCACGTCGCCGCGCGCGGCGTGGCCCTGCGTGGCTTGACCATCCGCAAGTCAGGCAGCCAGGTCACCAATTACGATGGTGCCGTCTTCGTCGAGCAGGGAGCGGACGGGTTCGTGGCCGAGGGCAATGTCCTTGAGGAGAACCTTTTCGGCATCGTGCTGCACGGCGCCAACGGCGCTCGCGTTCACGGCAATTCCATCACCGGCCGCACCGACGTCTACGAGACCGACCGCGGCAATTCCATCCATATGTGGAACGTCAAGAAGACCGAGATCACCGGCAATCGCCTGCGCGGCGGGCGCGACGGCATCTTCGTCGATGTCAGCCATGGCAATCTGATCCAGGGCAACGACATCCGGGGCGTGCGGTTCGCCGTCCACTACATGAATTCCAACGAAGGCCGGGTGTACGACAACGTCTCGGTGGGCAACAAGTTGGGCTTTGCCCTGATGTATTCCAACCGGCTCGACATCGAACGCAACCTGTCGATCGAGGATGACGACCACGGCCTGATGCTGCATTCGGCGCATCACAGCAAGCTGATCGGCAACGTCATCCAGCGCGGCAAGGGCGAGCGGTGCCTGTTCGTGTATGCCTCGTCTAACGCGCAGATCCGTGACAACCGGGTCGAGGGCTGCGACATCGGCCTGCACTTTACCGGCGGGTCCGAGAAGGGCAGCATCTCCGGCAATGCCTTCGTCAATAACCGCACCCAGGTCAAATACACCGGCATGATCGCCTATGAATGGTCGGCCGACGGGCGCGGCAATTACTGGAGCGACAATTCCGCTTTCGACCTGAACGGCGACGGCATGGCCGACACCGCCTATCGCCCCAATTCCATCATGGACCGGCTGGTGTGGCGCTATCCGCTGGCGAAGCTGCTGCTGTCGAGCCCGCTGATGGAGGCCCTGCGCGTCGCCCAAAGCCAATTTCCCGCGCTGATGCCGGGCGGGATCGTCGATTCCCATCCGCTGATGGCCGCGCCCGCCAATCCCCTGACCGCCGAAAAGGCAGGAACATGACCGCCATTGCCATCGAGCGCGTGTCCAAGCGCTACCGCGACCACGCGGCGCTCAACGACGTTTCCTTCGCCGTGCCGGAAGGCGCCTGTCTGGCGTTGCTGGGCCATAACGGCGCCGGCAAGACCACGCTGATGAAGCTTATGCTGGGCCTGATCCGGCCCACCCAAGGTGCCGTCCGCGTTCTCGGCCACGACCCTGCCGGCGCTGCCATGGATTTCCGCCGCCGCCTGGGCTTCCTACCCGAGAACGTGGCCTTCCATGACGAGATGACCGGGCGCGAGACCATGCGCTTCCTCGCCAAGTTGAAAGGCGAGGGCAGGGAGGCGTGCGACACCCTGCTCGAGCGCGTGGGCCTGGCCTTCGCCGCCAACCGCCGGGTCAAGACTTACTCCAAGGGCATGCGCCAGCGTCTGGGGCTGGCTCAGGCGCTGCTGGGCGAGCCGCGCATTCTGCTGCTGGACGAACCCACCACCGGCCTCGACCCGGTGCTGCGGCTGGAATTCTTCCGCATCATCAACGAGCTGACCGGGCGTGGCACCACCGTGGTGCTGTCGTCGCACATCCTGACCGAATTGGAGGCCCGCACCGAGCTGGTTGCCATCATGCGGCGCGGCAAGCTGGCCGCCTGGGGCTCGCTGGACGAGCTGCGCGAGGCGGCTCGGCTGCCCATCCGCATCACCCTGTCCACCCCCCAGGGGGCGGCAGCGGTGGCCGAGCGTCTGAGCGGCCTGGAGCTGGGCCACATCAACGAGCGCTCGGTCGAACTGAGCTGCCCGCTGCCCGACAAGATGGCGGTGCTGCGCCGCGTCGCCGGCCTGGGCGGCGTGGTCGAGGATGTGGACATCCAGATGCCCTCGCTCGACGACATCTACGTGCATTTCGGTCACGGGGAGAGTGCGGCATGAACGCCATCCTGACGCTGGCAGGCAAGGAATTCCGCGACGGCCTGCGCAACCGCTGGATCATCGGCGCCACCCTGCTGCTCGCGGCGCTGGCCTTTGCGCTGGCCTTGCTGGGCAGCGCGCCCACCGGCACGTTGGGGGTGAAGCCCCTGGCGGTCACCGTGGTCTCGCTCGCCAGCCTGACCATCTTCCTGGTGCCGCTGGTGGCGCTGCTGCTGTCCTACGATTCCATCGTCGGCGAGGTCGAGCGCGGCACCATGCTGCTGTTGCTGACCTATCCGCTGACGCGGACGCAATTGCTGATGGGCAAGGTGCTGGGTCACTCGGCCATCATCACTGTGGCGACCGTGCTGGGCTATGGCGGCGCTGGGCTGGCGGTGGGCCTGGGCGAGGGCGGCGACGCCCAGAGCTGGGCGGCCTTCGGTCTGCTGCTGGGCAGTTCGGTCCTGCTGGGCACCGTGTTCGTGGCGCTGGCGACGCTGGCAAGCCTGCTTGTGCGCGAGCGCGGCACGGCGGCGGGCCTGGCGGTGGGCATCTGGCTGCTGTTCGTGGTGGTGTTCGACCTTGCCGCCCTCGGCTTGCTGGTGGGCGCTGGTGGCCATGTGGAGCCGGGCTTGTTTTCCGCCCTGCTGCTGGCGAATCCGGCGGATGTGTACCGGTTGCTCAACCTGACCGGTTTCGACAATGTGCGCGCCTTTTCGGGTATGGCCGGCATGGCCGCCGAGATCGCGCTGCCGCCCGCCGCCTTGGTGGGGGTGATGGCGGCCTGGGTGGTGGTGCCGCTGGCCGCAGGATTGGCGATTTTCAGGAGACGCGAGCTATGAAGGCGTTCCACGTGGCGGTCGTGGCCATGGGTTTGGCCCTGGCCGCGTGCAACCAGGACAAGACCGCGTCGCTGCCTCAGGCGCTGGAGCCCGGTCCCGACGCGGTGGGCACCATCTGCCGCATGGCGCTGTCCGAACATGGCGGCCCCAAGGGCCAAGTGTTCGTGACCAAGGACGGCAAGCCGCTGTGGTTCTCGTCCATACGTGACACCTTTACCTGGCTGCTGATCGAGGAGGGGGCCGCCCAGGGCTATGCCGCCATCTGGGTCAATGACATGGGCAAGTCCAAGCAATGGGAGCGCCCGGATGCCGGCGCCTGGGTCGAGGCCCGGCAGGCGGTGTTCGTCATCGGCAGCGCCAAGGGGACGCAGATGGGCGGAAGCGAGCTGGTGCCGTTCTCCGACCGCAAGGCCGCCCAGGATTTTGCCGGTGCCCATGGCGGCACCGTGCTCGCCTTTTCCCAGATCACTCGTGAAGTGCTGAGCGGCCAAGCCGCCGGCCATGGAACGCACTGACATGACCCGATTGAACCGCCGCCGCTTCCTGGCCATCACCGCAACCGCACTATGCCTGACCCCGCTGGCCGCGCGCGCCGAGGCCATCCGCTGGCGCGGCCGTGCGCTCGGCGCCGAGGCGGAGATCACCCTGGAGCACCCCGACGGCGCCGTGGCGCGGGCCGCCTTGGCCGATGCGCTGGCCGAGGTCGAACGCCTGGAAGCGGTGTTCAGCCTGCACCGCGACTCCGCCTTGACCCGGCTGAATGCCCAGGGCGTTCTGGCCGACCCGCCGCTGGATCTGGTGCGCGCGCTGGAGGAGGCGGCTTCCGTTTCGGCGGCCTCCGACGGTGCCTTCGATGTCACCGTCCAGCCGCTATGGCGGCTGCACGCCGATTGGCTGGGCCGCAACGGCATGCTGCCGCCGCCCCGGCTGGTGGCGGAGACCGCCCGGCTGGTGGATTGGCGCGCGGTCTCGGTCAGCCCCGGCCGCATCGCGTTGGGCCGCAAGGGCATGGCGGTGACGCTCAACGGCCTCGGCCAGGGCTATATCACCGACCGCGTTTCCGAATTGCTGGCGCGGCGTGGGTTCGACCATGTGCTGGTGGATCTGGGCGAAAACCGCGCGACCGGCCCCCATGCCGACGGTTCGCCCTGGCGCATCGCGGTGCGCGATCCCCAACGCCATGACCGCGCGCTGCGCGAGCTCGTGCTGACCGACGGGGCGCTGGCGACCTCCGAGGCGTTGGGTTCGTCCTTCGCCGATTCCGGGGCCTACGGCCACCTCATCGCGCCCGCCAGCGGCCGTCCGGCCCTGGCCGTGCCCAGCGTCACCGTCCAGGCGCCCACCGCCACGCTGGCCGATGCCCTGGCCACCGCCGTGGGCGTCGCCGGCGCGGACAAGGCGCGCGCCATCCTGGCCCATTTCCCCGGCACCCGCGCTCTGGTGCAGACCCAGGATGGCAGGCTGGTCGATCTCTAAGAACTGGACTTTGCCCGGCGCGCCTGCCAGGCAAGGCTGAGCAGGCACCACAGCGTTACGCCGAAGGCGGCGGCCCAGGCCAGGGCCGCCCCGTGCACCCCCCCCGCCC
>JAEZFE010000201.1 GCA_023437865.1 Pseudomonadota bacterium
GTCGTCAGACGCCCAGGGCGACGCCTCGATTACATGGATGGTGGCGAGACGCTACGCACGGCTGTTGCGGTCACCGCCGCCACCGATGTCTCTCCGTGAATGGGGCGAGCACTATCACCACGAACTGCGCCAGCGGGGGTTCGGCAAAGGTGATGACCGCATTGACCAGCGGCGGCTGAGCGCGGACTTCGCCTCGTGGTCTGGCGAACCGGAGATGGGTGGCACTGAAAACTGGCTGGCCGCCATGGCGCGCAAGCACCGCAAGGCCTTCCACCCCCTTCAGCATGTTCTGCTGGGCCTGTTCCTCGACGCCCATGCGCCTGTGGCGGAAAACGCGCCCTTCGGCCTCGGCCCCTGGCCCTGTCGCAACCCCTTATCCGAGCATTATGGGCAGCCGGAGGTCCACCTGGCCGGAGCCCATCACGAGGAAGGCAAGCTGATTGGCCAGTTTTCCTGTTCTTGCGGCTACGTGTTCAGTCTCGCCGCCGTCCCAGGCAGCAAGCCGCGCATCCTCGATCTGGGGCCGCTGTTCCAGCAACGTCTGCGGCAACTGGTTGCCGAAGGGGCTGGGCTGCGAGCCTCTGCCAGGGCCTTGGGCGTGGATCCCGGGACTGTTCGCCGTCATGCGGAACGTCTCGCCCTGAACGTCCCCTGGGCGCCGCTGAAACCTCGACCGCACGTTCCGCGATCACCCAGGGCTGCTTGCCCTCAGCCGCCCTCGCCAGGCCCGGTGCCCAGGAGGGATTGGCCGGGGCTTGATGGCCAATTGTGCAGGGCGCTTCGGGAGGAAGCCGAGCGCATCAAGGCGCTGTCGCCGCCCATCAGGGTTTCGGCGGCATTGTTGCAACGTCAATTCGGGCGGAGGGACTGGCTGGCTTCGCGCTTGTCGAAATTGCCGATGACGGCCCGTGCTTTGGCCGAGGAGGCTGAAAGCGTCGAGCAGTTTCGTCTGCGGCGGATCACCTGGGCGGCGGAAGAGTTGAGGCGTCGAAACCTGCCGCTGAAGCCCTGGCGATTGCGCCGCTTGGCCGGACTGCCGGAACAGGCGACGTCTCAGGTCGAAGCCGCACTGAAAGCGTACGAGGGGCCATGATCCGCTTCAAGCCATGGGAGGAGGAACCCGAGGATTTGGAACTGCGGTGGCTGGGCGGTTTCCGCAACGACGCTGATATGGGCTGGCAAGTGCGTGTGATCAGTCGACGCCTGCGCTCCAAGACCCTTCGCGACGACTGGGTTCCCATCGGCCTGTTGCCAGTGTTGGCGCCCGGCCATGTGGTCTCCGGCGGCGAGGTGCTGTCCACGGTGGCGACGGGTGTACCGCTGAAATTCGACATCCCCGATCTCTCGAAGGGGGCCGAGGAAGACGCTGCAAATGTGCCGCCCTCGTTGTACTTCTTTGATCGGCATTGGGGCTGGAAGCAGCGGGTGTTGCGCTACCATGTCGGCGACGCGGTTTGCCTGATTCCTACCATCGAACTGGTCCGCCACCTGTTCCTGCTCAACAAACGCCTTGCTTGGGCGATCATGGACCCGGTCGGGCTGAGCAATCTGGCGGTGCCGGTCATGCCCGGCATCTACACGGACCTGCACATCGACTTCACCGAGAACATGCCGCTGAAGTGCCTGGGAAAACTGGAGGCGCAGGAATTTGCTTGGCTGGCCGTCCACCCCGATGGCCGACGCTGCTGGGACAGCGTCCGTCGGCGCAGTCTGCATCGCCCCTATGTCTCGCTGGAGCCGCCGCCTATCAACACCCACATCGACTTTCGGGGCGTGAAGCTGGGGAAGCAATATCTGGTGCTGGAAATTGAAAAGCTGTTCGGCCGTTCATTGCCATGCGACAGGCTGACCTATTCCCATCCCGCCGACCGGCACATCGTGCACGACGGCACCGCTGGTGATGCTGGGCGCGCCCGCAAGCGCACCAGCAGGGCCGATGCGGCGACCGGCGAGGGGATGCCGGAGATCGACCCACGGCTTGGTAGCCGTCGTAACCAGCATCAAAAGGCTTTGCCGCTGGTGGAACGCTTCAGCACCTTCGACAGCGATATCCCAGTGGAGCGGGTGAAGGTGCCCAAGGTCGTCGCCGCTAGAAATACACCTGCCCAGGGTGCCCACGATGGCGCCGCCAAACGCCGAACAGCGTCAACGGCTCCAGTCCGGTTTCCGGTCAGCCTCAACCCGGAGGCGTCGCAAGAGGGGCTGCCGCCCCTTGACTTCAAGCATTTGGAGCGTGCCGACGATTATGTCGGGGAAACCGCCTGGCTGGCCGCCGTCGTGCGCCGGATCGCCGTCCTGCGGCCACACATCCTGATTTCCATGTCCCATTTCTTCCTGAAGAGGGGGCGTGAGTTTTCCGAGACCGGCCGTGGTCGCCGGGCGTGCCTTGTCGCTCTGTTCTGGTTCCCTGACCGGCCGCCGACGGTCCTTATCGACGTGGACCACACCGGTTTGCGGGGATTGGCAGCCATGATGTTGCGCTATACCGCCGAGTGTCCGTTCGCCGAGACGGAAGGCCACGTCAAAACCCTGCTCGATGCCCTCGTGGACAACAGTGGGAAATGGGACCGCAAGGCCGAGGCTGATCTCCCGTCGTTCGTTACCTGTAGACGCCAGAAGAAAGTGTTGCGGCGACAGGGTGAGCGGACTTCGGAAGAGATGCTAAGCGTGTGGACGGAGCGAATACTCAACCGTCTGACCGTGGCTTGAATGCCAGCATGACACACGCTTCCCCCC
>JAEZFE010000138.1 GCA_023437865.1 Pseudomonadota bacterium
GAACTCGACATAGACGATGGAGAGGCCGACACCCGAGGTGGAGCGCACCCGCGTGACCCCCGGCGCGCCGTTCATGGCGGTCTCGACGGGGCGGGTAACCAGCGCCTCCACCTCCTCCGGGGCCAGGCCCGACGCCTCGGTCATGATGGTGACCGTGGGGCGGTTGAGGTCGGGAAAGACGTCGATAGGCAGACGGGCCAAGGCCAGCCCGCCATAGACCAGCAGGACCAGCGCGCCGGCCAGGACGAACAGCCGATGGTGCAAGGAAAGCTCGATGATGCGGTCGAACATGGCTTACCTCACCGCCTTCATCTGCTCGACACCCTGGGTGACGATGCACTCGCCTGCGGCGACGCCATGCACTTCGGCCAGCGGGCCGACCACCTGGTGGAGGATGATGGGCCGGGCCTCGAAGGTCTCGGGGCCGACGCGCACGAACACCACCTGGCGCCCTCCGGCTTCAACGATGGCGTCACGCGGCACGGCGGTGCGCAGTCGGGTGGCGCCGGTGGTCAGGTGCACGTCCACCGGCAAGCCCACCCGCAGCAACGGCGCCTGTTTGGGGTCCACGGTGAACACGGCATGGACACCCTGGTCCGCCGGATCCACGCGCGGGCTGATGCCCACCTTGACCAGGGTGAAGGCGTGGTCGGGCAGCAGCCGGGTGGTGGCGCTGGCGCCGGTCACCCGCGTCGCCAGGCTGACGTCATGCACGACGGCCTCGACCCGCAGGTGGGCGGGGTCGATGATCTCGACCAGCACGCGGTCGGGCGTGACCACCTCGCCGGGGATCAGGTGCACGTCGGACACCACGCCGTCCACCGGCGCCACCACCGCCTCGCGCCCCAAAGCGGTGCCGGCGATCTGGGCGCGCTCACGCCGCAATTGGTCCAAGCGGATGCGGGCGGTTTCCAGCGTGCGGAACGGAATGGCGCTTTGCAGCGCCTCCATGCGTGGCACCTCGCGTTCCTGGATGGCGAGCTCGCTGTCGATGCGCGCCAGGGCGGCACGGCGGTCGCCTTTCTCAAGGGCGGTCAGGGTGGGCTCCAGCATGGCGAGCAACTGGCCGCGCCTGACCACCTGACCCGCTACTGGCAACGGCAAGCCGGGCTCGGCCAGCACGCGGGCGGGCTGGGACGGCTGCACACGGGCATAGCCGGCAGGATCGGGGATGACCCGCCCGATGACGCGGGTGGTATCGGCCGCCTCCCTGGCTTCGATGCGGGTGGTGCGGATGCCCAGCAGGAACTGGGTGGCCTTGGGCATGGTCAGTACCACGCCCGGCTCGGGGGCCGCAGGTGCGGCGCCGGCACCGTGATCCTCGCCGCCATGGGCGTGGGCTTCGCCGCCTGCAGCCAGAACCAGGACCAGCAGGACCACGCCCGCCGCTCCGCCTCGCCGTCGGCGCAACAGGCTGAAGACCACCAGGGCGACACCGGCGCCGATCCCGGCGCCGCCCGACCAGTGGGCCCAATGGGCCATCGCCGGCGGGGCCGCACCACCTGCGGGGGCCGGCAGGCGGACGGCCTGGGCCAACAACAGATCGTCGCGGCCGTCGGCTGCCACGGCCAACGTCACATCGGCACCTTCGGCGGGCGGCAGCCAGGCCAGAGTGTAGGTGCCCGGTGCACCGGTTGCGACGGCACGGCCCTGCCAGGAGCCGGCCTCGACCTCGATGACGGCGCCATCCACCGGCGCGTTGGTGTCGATATCGGCCAGGAACAGAGTGGTGGAGCCATCCTTGGCGACGGGCATCAGAACGGCCTGGAAGGCCGTGCCTTCGGTACCAGCGCCGAGGGTGACGGTGACGGGAAGCGGCGCGGACGCAGGCGGCGCGGCGGCGCCGTGATCCTCGCCGCCATGGGCCTGGGCGTGCAATGGGGCCAGGCTCAGGATCGCTGCCAAGGCAGCGCACAGCAGGGTACGGGGGAGCATGGGAACTCTCCGGAAACGATGATGCCAGACGCACGGCAGGCGTGCGCCGTCGAACCCGCCAGCGGCGGGCTGTCTGAGGCGTCAGGTTCTGGGAGGTCTCGCGGGGGGGCCGATATCGGCCAAGGCCAGCGCGCCCATGGCAGCCGGCAAGTCGTGGCGCAGGCGCGGCTGCCAGGCGGCGTGGTGCTCGGGACTGGGAACAGGAAGCGCCGGGGTGCAGGCGGCGGATTGGCAATGGCAACCATCCCGGCCTCTGCCGCCATGCTCGTGCGAGCTGGCGCTGGCGGGGCCCGCTTGGTCAGCGGCAGCAGCCTGATGGTGGCCGGAGTGAGCAGCTTGCTCATGGCTGGGATGCGCATGCCCAGCGGCCTCGGCCCGCAGCGCGCCCGCAAAGGCAGCCACGGCCAGCACCATCGCCAGCACACACAAACACCTGAGAAGCCCCGCAACCACCGCGCCGTTCACCCTTCCTTTGTCGGCTAGCAATATTGGTGTACCGCGACAGGCGCCCCGTCAAGGTGCGATTTGGGCACCGGCCATATGAGCTGTGCCGGTTAGGCCAGGAAGTCTTGTGGCGGCCCGTCACCGCCAGCCGGATCACGTGGCGCACCGTGCGCCGAGTAGGTCCGCGGCACGATCACCACGAAGGTGCTGCCCAGCCCTGGCCGGGAGCGCACGTCGAGCCGGTAACCGAGCACACGGGCCAGACGGGATACCGTAGCCAAGCCAAGCCCAAGGCCCTTGCGCGGGTCCCGCTGGGGATTCTCGATCTGGTAGAAATCTTCGAAGATCAGGTCCAGCTTGTCTGCGGGGATGCCAGGACCGCTATCCGCCACCTTGATCCGCACGGTATCGCCCGCCACGCGGCAGGCCAGCAGGATGCCGCCGGAAACCGTGTACTTCACCGCATTATTCACCAGATTGCGCAGGATCCGTTCCAGCATGACCTGGTCGGTTTGAACCTCCACGTGGCAGGCGCGCGCGCGCAAAGCCAAGCCTCGCTCGGCTGCCTCGGCCTTGGATTCGGCGGCAATGCGCTCGACCAGGGCCCCGACGTCGAAACGGCTGAGCACCGGCTTGGCGCGGCCGCTTTCCAGCGCGGCAGCATCGAACATGGCATCGACCAGCCGCGCGGTCGCCGCATAGGCCTGCTCGGCGGCCTGCTCCACCGGACCGCGCTCGCCCCTCTGTTCGACCATCATGTGCAGGTAAAGGCCCAAGGACTGCAGCGGCTGACGCAGATCATGGCTCGCGGCGGCCAGGAAACGCCCCTTGGCGGCCAGCGCGCCCGCGGCCTCGGCCCGCGCCACCTCCAGCTCGGCCAGAGCCCGGCCCAGCGCCACGTGGCGGCGCCGTTCGGCCAGCATCGCCATCACCGCCCACATCAGCAGCAGCGAAATAACGGCGCCGGCCCCCAGGATCAGCTTGGATCGCCGGCTGGCGATATTCGCGTCCAACTGGGAGGTGGACTGGATGCGCACGATCCACACTCGGCCAAACTCGGTCAACGCCCTCTCGGTACCATGGGTCCCGGGCTCGCATCCACCATTGGAAAACAACAGCCGATCGGCCTCGGTCTGTTCGTCGTAGACTTGCATGCACATGCTGTCGAGCCGCCCGCCCATGACCGCGCGAACCAAGTCGCCCATGCGCAGCGGACTGTAGACGAAACCACGCACAGCGCTGCGCCGCTCCACCTCCGCAGGCACCTCGCCGCCATAGAAAGGAACATAGAGCAGAACCCCGGGCTGGGTGTCCTGTTCAGTCTCCTGCACCAGGACGACCTTGCCCGTTATGGCGGGCAACCCGCTGTCGCGCGCCCGGGTCATGGCCTCGCGCCGCACGGGGTCCGAAAACATGTCGTAGCCGAAGGCGCGCTCGTTCCGCCAGTTGAACGGCTCGATATACTTGATCGGAAAGGCGAGGTCGCGCGGCCCCGGCGGCCTGACCGCGTAATGCGAAAACCCCTCGGCCCGCACCGCCTGTTCGTGCGCTGCCCAATCCTCGGCGCCGGACACCCGCACGGCCACGCCCAGGCCCAGTGTCCCGGGATAGCGCCCGCCCATGTCAAGGCGGGCCACGAAACGGCGCCATTCCTCACGGGTGACCTCGTCGCTCGCATCCATCAGAGCGACCGCGCTTTGCAGCAATTGGCCGTAGCCGTCCATACGCTCAGCGAGTTCGCTGACGGCCTCGTCGGCGAATTGCTGGAAGCGTATGGCCTCCAGGGCCTCGCCCTGCTGGGCGGTCCAGCGCCAAGCGGCCAGGGTGGCCGCCAGCGATACCAACAGTATCAGCAGCGCGTTCAGCGAAACGCGGCGCGGCGCGGGGGCGCGCGCCGCGTCAGCCACGGCTGAAACCATGGCGGCAGCCCGCGCGAGCCCTCAGCGGCGCTTCTTGAGGCGGGAACTGGATCACCCCCCATAAATGGGCCGAGTTGGGCCCTGGCGGAATAAGCCGGGCAGGGTTAGCTCGGAAGGGGGTGTTGTGTCTCAATGTCCGGACGAACGGTGCGCGCCACTCGCCGCCGGCGGGCGGCTGGGAGGGGCATGCTTGTGCGCGTCCTCGTCCTCGTCGTGATCCTTGAGCTTGACCATGAAGCCCATGAGGGCCCAGCCCAGCATGTAGCCGAAGCCGACGCAGAACCACATGCCGGCGAAGGCAAAGATCATTGCCCGCTTGAGCGTGTCCTCGGCGGCGCCGAACACGCCCAGCGACCACAGCACGGGAGTGACGAACAGGATGCCGACCGCACCGGCAGCACCCAATCTGGTCCAGCCGCCGGGGCGGTGCCAAGAAAAGCGATAGGTGGACATTTTGACCTCCCGTCCCTGCCACACCCAACATTCTCTCCGTTCCGACATATGACCGCAAGAGCTTGATAATGCTTTAGGGTAATGCTTTGCGGGGCCAAGAAAAACGTGACAAAGCGGCGCATCAAAAGGTATTGCTGGGGCGGGCGTGAAGAACAGGAGGCCGCGAGGTCTCTTTAGGGGAAGGGTAACGGGATCATGGCGTCGAAGAACGCCAGCTACGAAGTCCAGGTCATGCGCGAAGGCCGGTGGTTCACCGAATCCTACGTCGAGACCGAGGACACGGCCCTGGCCGCCGCCAGGCGCTATCTGCTGGACAAGAAATGCGAGGGCGCCCGCGCCGTCCGTAACTGGACACGCGCCGACGGCCGCATGGTCGAGAAAGAAGTCTTCTGCGAGACCCGCACGCTGCGCGACGATGATACGCCGGTGCGCATCAACCAGATCGACAGCGCTCCACCCAAATGCGAGCTGACCGCCGATTACTACGGGGATCAAAGCCGCGCGGTGATGAACCGGCTGCTGCGCACCTACCTCGACAAGGTGTACGTCACCCCCACGGAATTGATCCACAATTACCGCGAACTCAAGCGCATCCAGGACAAGGATGCCTTGCTGCCATCGGCGGTGGACCGTATCGCCTTCCTGCAGACGCGCGGGGGCGAACAGGACAGCAAGGGGC
>JAEZFE010000146.1 GCA_023437865.1 Pseudomonadota bacterium
ATGCTGGCCGCTGAGGGAATTGAGGTCACCGTGGCCGACGCCCGCTTCGCCAAGCCGCTGGATACTAGCCTGGTGGACCAGTTGGCCCGCCATCACGAAGTGCTGGTCACCGTCGAACATGGCGCGGCGGGCGGGTTCTCGGCGGCGGTGCTGACCTATCTGGCCCGCACCGGCCTGTGTCCCGCCATGGTGCCGCTCACCCTGCCAGACCGCCTAATCGAGCATGCCAGCCCCACCGAACAATTGGCCGATGCCGGGCTGTCGGCGGCGCATATCGCCCGGGCGGTGACCCAGGGCCTAGCCAGGCGGCCGGGCATGGGCTAAATCTCGGGCCAAAGCAATCACGGTTCCGAGGCCCCCATGCCATCCTTCGATATCGTCTCCAAGACCGACCTGGCCGAAGTGGACAACGCACTCGCCGGCATCACCCGCGAGATCGGCACCCGCTTCGACTTCAAGGGTTCCAAGTGCTCGGTCGAGCGCAAGGAGGAGGTCATCACGGTTCTGGCCGACGACCAGGGCAAGCTGGACCAGATGCACGAATTCCTGAAGGTCTACTTCACCCGCCGCAAGGTCGATCCGCGTTGCCTGGATTTCAAGACCGTGCAGAAGGCCTCGGGCGATACCCTGCGCCAGGAAGTGGTGGTCAAGCAGGGCATCGACAAGGACGTCGCCAAGCTGCTGACCAAGGAGATCAAGGACAGCAAGATCAAGGTCCAGGTCTCGATCCAGGGCGACGAGGTGCGCGTCTCGGGCAAGAAGCGCGATGAGCTGCAGGAGGTGATCGCCCTGTGCAAGAAGCTCGACGTCGAATTGCCGCTCCAGTACGTGAACTTCCGCGACTGATCCCCGCCCTTGCCATGGCCGGGCGGCGCCCCGGCCATGCGCACTACATTCCGTTACCATTCCGCTGTCGACTGGCACGCACCCGCCCGCCAATATCCGGGGCATGCATGCCTCTCATCGACGCCCACGCCATCTTCGGCTGATCCTTCCCGCCGCCCTGATCCTGGTGCTGCTTGCCGGCGCCGGAACGTGGTGGTTTCTGCAATCGCGCGCCGCCGATCAATCCAAATGGGTGACGGCCAAGGCGCAGAGCGCCGATATCGAGGACACCACCACCGCGCTGGGCACCTTGCAGCCCCTGAACTACGTGGATGTCGGCACCCAGGTGTCGGGCCAGCTCCGGCGCATCTTCGTCAATGTGGGCGACCAGGTGACCGAGGGCCAGCCGCTGGCCGAGATCGACCCTACCGTCTATGGCGCCAAGGTGTCCGCCGGACAGGCGCAGATCGAAAGCTTGAAGGCGCAGTTGGCCGAGAAACAGGCGGCGCAATCCCTGGCCGACGAGCAATTCGCCCGCCAGCAGCGCATGCTGGCCGCCAACGCCACCAGCCAGGATGCGTTCCAGAGCGCCCGGACCGGCGCCAAGGCCGCCGCCGCCCAGGTGGCGCAGCTGCGCGCCCAGATCGCCCAGATCGAATCGACGCTGAAGGGCGACATGGCCAATCTGGGCTATACCAAGATCTACGCGCCCATGGCCGGCACGGTGGTCAGCCAGACCGCGCGCCAAGGCCAGACCGTGGTGGCGAGCCAGCAGGCCCCCATCATCGTGCGCATCGCCGATCTGTCCACCATGACCGTGCAGACCCAGGTGTCGGAAGCCGACATCGTCAAGCTGAAGCTGGGCCAGCCGGTCTATTTCACCACGCTGGGCCAACCCGAGCGCAAGCGCGTCTCGACGCTGCGCCAGATCCTGCCGACGCCCGAAGTCCTCAACAAC
The DNA here is from genome assembly GCA_023437865.1 of Pseudomonadota bacterium. Classification (GTDB taxonomy): domain Bacteria; phylum Pseudomonadota; class Alphaproteobacteria; order Rhodospirillales; family Magnetospirillaceae; genus Magnetospirillum. Next base: position 1,784 of record JAEZFE010000146.1, read on the forward strand.
GTGGTGCTGTACAACGCCCTGTTCGACGTCCCGAATCCGGACGGCGATCTCGGCATCCAGATGTCAGCCCAGGTGTTCTTCGTCCACGCCTCGGCCAAGGACGCGGTGGTGGTGCCGGTTTCGGCCCTGGCCCAGGCCAAGCGCAAGGACACCGTGCTGGTGATGGCCGATGGCAAGCCCGAACCGCGCCAGGTGACGGTGGGCGTGCGCAACCGGGTCCAGGCGCAGATCGTTTCGGGCCTTTCCCCCGGCGACGAGGTGGTGGTCGGCCTGCGTACCGCCGAAGCCAAGAAGGCCGGCGGCGGCAACCAGCCTCCGGGCGCCATGCGGCCGCCGCGATGAGCACGCTGTCCCACGTCAAGGCCGGCGACCCGCTGATCGTGCTGGACCGGGTCACCAAGACCTACCGCACCGGCGCCCTGGAAGTGGAGGTTCTGCACGGGGTCAGCCTGACCATCCGCCGGGGCGAGTTCGTCGCCATCATGGGCGCCTCGGGGTCGGGCAAGACCACGCTGATGAACCTGATCGGCTGCCTGGACCGGCCCACCGGCGGGCGCTACCTGTTCGGCGGCAAGGACGTCTCGGAGTTCGACCGCGACCAATTGGCCCTGCTGCGCCGCGACGCCTTCGGCTTCGTGTTCCAGCAATACAATTTGCTGCCCAGCGCCAGCGCCATGGAGAACGTGGAGATTCCGGCCATCTATGCCGGCGTCCCCAAGCATCTGCGCGACGGCCGCGCCGCCGAGATCCTGTCGGGCCTGGGCCTGGCCGAACGCCTGGACCACCGCCCCAGCCAGCTATCGGGCGGACAGCAGCAGCGCGTGTCCATCGCGCGGGCGCTGATGAACGGCGGCGCCATCATCCTGGCCGACGAGCCCACCGGCGCGCTGGACAGCAAGTCTGGGCGCGAAGTCATGGCGCTTCTGCACCAGCTCAACGCCCAGGGCCACACCGTGGTGCTGATCACCCACGATTCCAACGTGGCCGCCCAGGCGGGACGGGTGATCACCATCGCCGACGGCCTGATCACCTCGGACACCGGCACCGCCGAGCTGCCACCCGCCATTCCGCCCGTGCCACCGCTGGCGCGCGATGCCAGCAAGCTCACCGACGTGGCCGAGGCGGTGAAGATGGCGCTGCGCTCGTTGCGCGCCAATCTGTTCCGCACCATCCTGACCCTGCTGGGCATCGTCATCGGCGTCGGCTCGGTGGTCTCCATGCTGGCGCTGGGCGACGGCGCCAAGGAGGAAGTGCTGAGCCGCATCCAGGCCATGGGCACCAACCTTTTGCTGGTACGCCCCGGTGCCCCCAACATGCGCGGGCCCGAAGCCGGCACGGTGGCGACGCTGACCCCCGAGGATGCCGAGGAAATCGCGCGCCTGCCCAACGTCACCGTGGCGGTGCCCGAATTGGGCGGATCGGTCACCATCCGCTACGGCAATGCCGATTACCAAACCTCGGTCACCGCCACGTCCGGGGACTATCCGGTGGCGCGTTCCTGGCCCATGAACAGCGGCGTGTTCTTCGGGGCCGAGGAGGTCAAGAGCTACGTGCCGGTGGTGGTGCTGGGCCAGACCGTGGTGGACAACCTGTTCAAGAATGGCCAGGACCCCATCGGCGCCTATGTGCTAATCAAGAACGTGCCGTTCCAGGTCGTCGGCGTGCTGGCGCGCAAGGGCGCCTCGCCGTTCGGCAGCGATCTCGACGACGCCACCTTCGTGCCGCTGTCCACCGGCTCGCTGCGCCTGTTCGGCCAGCGCTACCTGCGCAACGTCACGGTACAGGTGGAGGATTTGGCCGCCATCGACGAGACCCAGCAGCAGATTTCCGAGCTTCTGAAGGCCCGCCATCGCACCAACGATTTCCAGATCCGCAACACCGCGTCGATCATGGAAGCCGCCACCGAGACCCAGAACACCATGACCGTGCTGCTGGGCTCCATCGCCGCCATCTCGCTGCTGGTCGGCGGCATTGGGGTCATGAACATCATGCTGGTCAGCGTCACCGAGCGCACCCGCGAGATCGGCATCCGCATGGCGACCGGGGCGCGCCGGGCCAACATCTTGCTGCAATTCATCACCGAGGCCCTGGTGGTGTGCGCCATCGGCGGCGTGCTCGGCGTGCTCGGCGGATTGGCGACAGCCCTGGCGGCACGCGAACTGGGATCGTCGGTGGTGTTCTCGGCCCCGCCGGTGATCCTGGCCTTCGGCTGCGCCTTCGCCACCGGTCTGGTGTTCGGCTACATGCCGGCCCGCAAGGCGGCCAATCTCGACCCTGTGGCGGCCCTGTCCGCGGAGTAATGATGCGCCTTCTGCCCCTCGCCCTCGCGCTCGCCCTTACCGCCTGCTCTCAGGTGCCCGAGCTTACCAAGCCCGAGACCGCCCTGCCCGAATCCTACGGCAACGGCCAGGGCACCGAACTGACCGCCCCGGCAGCGTGGTGGAACCTGTACGGCAGCGACGAACTGAACGCCCTGGAGGAAGCGGCCCTGGCCGCCAACCACGACCTCAAGGCCGCCATCGCCCGCATCGAGCAGGCCCAGGCCAGCCTGAAGGTGGCCGGCGCCCCATTGCTGCCGAGCCTCACCGCCGCCGGCACCGGCACCAGCAAGATGAGCCACGGCACCACCGCGTCGAGCAGCCTGCGCTCGGTCGAGACCGGCGCCCAGGTCAACCGCTCGTATCAGGCATCGGTGTCGGCATCGTACGAAGTGGATTTCTGGGGCAAGACGCGGGCCGGCATCCAATCGGCGGAAGCCTCGCTGGCGGCCAGCAGGTTTGACCGCGACACGGTGGCGCTGACGCTGACCGCCAACGTCGCTTCCACCTGGTTTCAGGCCGTGGCGCTAAGCGACCGGGTGGCGGTGGCGCGGCGCAATCTGGAGCTCGCACGCCAGACCCTGGACTTGGCAGAGAAGAAGGCGGCCTTCGGCCAGACCTCGGCGCTGGAGGCCGCGCAGCAGCGCAGCACTGTCGCCCAGATCGAGGCGCAATTGCCGGCCCTGGAGCTTCAGCGCCAACAGGCGGTGGACGCGCTCGCCATCCTGACCGCGCGCCCGCCTTCGGCACTGGTGCTGGACAAGGCATCGCTGACCGGGCTGCCGGCGCCGGTGGTCAAGGCCGGCCTGCCCTCGGACCTGCTGCGCCGCCGCCCCGACGTGGCCCGCGCCGAGGCCAATCTGGAGGCCGCCAATGCCAATATCGGCGTGGCCCGCGCCCAATTGTTCCCGACGGTGACGCTGACCGCCGACAGCGGGCTGATCAACCCCTATCTGATCTCGCTGGCCGACGCCCATCACAGCTTCTGGTCGCTGGGCACCAGCATCGCCGCCACCCTGTTCGACAACGGTAAGCTGCGCGGCAATGTGGAGCTGAACGAGGCGAAACTGCGCGAGACGGCGGCAACCTACCAATCCACCGTGCTGACCGCGCTGAAGGAAGTGGAAGACCAATTGGCCGCCGTCCATTACCTGGCGCGCCAGGAGGACGCGCAGACCCAGGCCGTCACCCATGCCCGCGAGGCCCAGCGCCTGTCGGACGTGCGCTACCGCGAGGGCGCGGTGGATTATCTGACCGTGCTGGAAGCCCAGCGCACCCTGCTGTCGACCGAGGACAATGCGGTGCAGGTCCGGCTGGCCCGGCTGAACGCCTCGGTCGGATTGGTGAAGGCGCTGGGCGGCGGGCAGTAAACCTGCGCGGCGCGGTCGTCGCCTATCCCAGCAATGCCTTGGCCGCCTTGACCGCCGCCTCGAAATCCGGGGATACCGGGTAGGCGCCGGCGGTCAGCATCAGATTGTCGGTGAGGCCGAAATCCTCGACCACCATGCCGTGCTGGCGGCACCACGTGCGGCCCTGCTCGTCGGCATCGGCAGGGACGCGCGACAGGTAGTCACCCGCTTCCTCGCTCCAGGCGAAAACCGGCTTATCCAGGGCTT
>JAEZFE010000166.1 GCA_023437865.1 Pseudomonadota bacterium
ATCGGGACGGGAATTATAGGACCCGATTTCCGGGGCAATCCACACGTTTTCGGATTGCCCAAAGGCGGGGCAAGGCTGCCTGGAAGGTGGGCATTTCGCGCATTCCCACAGGTGTGGTCAAGGAAGCACCGATGAACACCGAGGCGCTGATGGCGCCTACACAGATGAACGCAGATAGAAACTTCTCTGTGTTCATCTGTGGTCTATCTGTGCGGCCCGCGGTGCGGGCATTTGTGCTCCCTTGGAAAGCTCCCTAAGCCCTACTTCACCAGGCCCTTCAGCTCGTAGACCAGCTCCAGTGCCTGGCGCGCCGTCATCTCGTCGGGATTGATGCCTTTCAGCTTCGCCTCGACCACGCTCGGCTCGACCACCACCTCGGCGGCCTTGGGTTTCGGCCTGGCCAGGGCGGCAAACAGTGGCAGGTCGTCGGCCAGCTTGGCGACCGCGTTGCTCTCCTCGCCCTTCTCCAGCGCCCCCAGCACCTCCTCGGCGCGATGAACCACGGCGGGCGGCAGGCCGGCGAGGCGGGCGACATGGATGCCGTAGGAGCGGTCGGCGGCGCCGGCGGCAACTTCGTGCAGGAACACCACGTCGCCCTGCCATTCCTTGACCCGCATCTGGTGGCACGATAGCTGGGGCAGGCGCGCCGCCAGCCGGGTCAGCTCATGGTAATGGGTGGCGAACAGGGCGCGGCAGCGATTGACCTCGTGCAGGTTCTCGACCACCGCCCAGGCGATGGACAGGCCGTCGAAGGTGGCGGTGCCGCGTCCGATCTCGTCCAGGATCACCAGCGCGCGCGGGCCCGACTGGTTGAGGATGGCGGCGGTCTCGACCATCTCGACCATGAAGGTGGAGCGGCCGCGCGCCAAATCGTCGGCGGCGCCGACACGGCTGAACAGGCGGTCGACGACGCCGATATGGGCATGCTCGGCCGGGACGAAGGCGCCCATCTGGGCCAGGATGGCGACCACCGCGTTCTGGCGCAGGAAGGTGGACTTACCGGCCATGTTGGGACCGGTGATCAGCCACAGGCGCTGGCCATCGGACAGGTCGCAATCATTGGCGACGAAGGCGCCGGCATGGGCGGCCTCCAGCGCCGATTCCACCACCGGGTGGCGGCCCTGGCGGATGTCGAAGGTCAGGCTCTGGTCCACCACCGGACGGCTCCAGCGGCCTTCGACCGCCAGTTCGGCCAGGGCGGCGGCGACGTCGAGGCCGGCCAAAGCGTGCGCGGCCTGGGCGATCCCGGCGGCGCGGGCCACCACTTCCTTGATCAGGTCGTCCAGCAACTCCAGTTCCAGCGCCAGGGTGCGTTCCGCCGCGCCCTGTATCTTGCCGGCCAGCTCGATCAGCTCGCTCGTCGTGTAGCGGGCGCCGTTGGCCATGGTCTGGCGGTGGATGAAGCGCTCGTCCAGCTTGTCGGCCTGCTTGGCCGGCACCTCGATATGGTGGCCGATGATGTTGTTGTGGCGGATCTTGAGGCTGGTGACGCCCGTTTCGTCGGCGTAACGGCGCTCCAGCCGCGCCAGCATGCCGAAGCCTTCGGTGCGCAGCGTCTTCAGCTCGTCCAGGCCGGGATGATAGCCCGCCGCGATGAAGCCGCCGTCGCGGGCGTTGAGCGGCAGCTCCTCGGCCAGGGCCCGGCTCAGCCGGTCCACCAGCACAGAATGCTCGCCCAGCCCCTGCGCCAGTCCGGCGATGCCGTCGGGCGGGGACTCAAGGCCCGAGCGGTGCAGCGCGTTGCGCAGGGCGGGGATCTGGCCCAGGGCGTCGCGGACGTTGGCTAGGTCGCGCGGGCCGCCACGGCCGAGCGACAGGCGCGACAGGGCGCGCTCGACGTCGGGGCAGCGCTTCAGTCCGTCGCGGATCTCGTCGCGCACGCTGTCGTGGTCGACGAAGAAGGCGACGCCGTCCAACCGCCGCTCGATGGCTTCAGGATCGGTGAGCGGCGCTGAGAGGCGGGCGGCCAGCAGGCGGGCGCCGGCGCCGGTGATGGTGCGGTCGATGGTGGCGAGCAGGCTGCCCTTGCGCTCGCCCGACAGGGTTTCGACCAGCTCCAGATTGCGCCTTGTGGCGGCGTCGATCTCCATGACCGCGCCCTGGGCCAGCCGGCGCGGTGGGTTCAGGCGCGGCAGCTTGCCCTTCTGGGTCAGCTCGACGTAATCGACCAGGGCGCCGCCGGCGGCCAGTTCGCCGCGCGAGAACGCGCCGAACCCGTCGAGCGCGCCGACGCCGTACAAGGCCTCAAGCCGGCGGCGGGCATTTTCGGAATCGAAACGGACCGAGGGCAAGGGCGTCAGGATATTTTTCCACTCGGCCCAGGTCTCGTACAGCGCCTCGGTGTTGATCAGGCGGTCGGGCACCAGCAGCTCGCCGGGCGACAGGCGGGCCAGCGCCGCGGCCAGATGGCCCTGCTCCACCGCCTGCATGGCGAAATCGCCGGTGGACACGTCCACCCAGGCCAGGCCGAAGGTGCCCTGGGCCTCGGCCACGGCGGCCAGGTAATTGTGGGCGCGGGCGTCGAGCAGATTGTCTTCGGTCAGCGTGCCGGCGGTCACCACACGCACCACGTCGCGCGCCACCACCGATTTGCTGCCGCGCTTCTTGGCCTCTGCCGGGTCCTCGGTCTGCTCGGCGATGGCGACCTTGAAGCCGGACCGCACCAGGCGCGACAGGTAGATCTCGTAGGAGCGGATCGGCACCCCGCACATCTGGATGTCCTCGCCCAGATGCTTGCCGCGCTTGGTCAGCGCGATGTCGAGCGCAGCCGCCGCCTTGACCGCGTCGTCGAAGAACAGCTCGTAGAAATCGCCCATGCGGTAGAACAGCAGGCAATCGGGATGGGCGCGCTTGATGGCCAGGTACTGGGCCATCATCGGGGTCACTTCGGCGGAGACGGGGGCGTCCGGGGTCTCGGCGGTCACTTGCGGGGTCTATCCGGGAACAGGCTGCGGGGGCGCACGTTACCACGATGGAATCCCCACGCAAGAGTCCCGACCTTGAGCTTTGTCACGGGAGTTTAACAAGACCGGCATGCGTGTCCGGCTAGGATCATCCACCCTCACCTCTAGGCAGCGGAGCGGCGATGGCGCACAATGAATCCCCCGGTTCGAAGACGGAGGGTCCCATGACCGCCACCCATTCTTCCCTGGTCCCCGCCCGCGAGGTCGTCGGCACCTTCGCCGACCGCGAGCACTTCCAGAACGCCATCGACAGCCTGACCTATGCCGGTTTCGCCCGGGCGGACCTGTCGGTGCTGTCGTCCCATGATTCGGTTGACCTGGCCGTTGGCCGCGAGGGCCGTTCGTGGAAGGATTCGCTGATCGCCCTGGTCGGCGAGCTGAAATATGAAGGCCCCTTGGTTTCCGCCGGCCTGATCGCCCTGGCCGCCGGTCCGGTGGGCGCCGCCATCGCCGGCCTGATCGCCGCCGGGGTCGGCGGTGCCGCCCTCAAGGAATTGCTCGACGAAGTGGCGGCGCTCCCCGATTCCGAGGCCTTTGCCCGCGCGCTGGAAAGCGGCAGCGTCATCCTGTGGGTGGCGGTGCGCTCGCCCGACCATGAGGCCCGCGCCAGCCGCATCCTCGCCGATGCGGGAGCCCAGAATGTCCATGTTTTCGAGCGAAAAGAGGCGTAAAACAGCGTCCCCACGCCTATTGTCAGGACCACAGACCCAATGAACGACGAGTCCCGCCCGCGCGCCACCGACCTTGAGCGCGAGACCCTGCTGATGCACGCCTCCGGGCGGCCCGGCAAGATCGAGGTGGTACCCACCAAGCCCCTGACCACCCAGCGCGACCTGTCGCTGGCCTACAGCCCGGGCGTGGCGTTCCCCTGTCTGCACATCGCCAAGGATCCGTCGCTCGCCTACGACTACACTGCCAAGGGCAATCTGGTGGCGGTCATTTCGAATGGCACGGCGGTGCTGGGCCTGGGCGATTTGGGTGCGCTGGCCGGCAAGCCGGTGATGGAAGGCAAGGCAGTCCTGTTCAAGCGTTTCGCCGACATCGACGCCATCGACCTGGAAGTCGATACCCGCGATGTTGACGAATTCGTCAATTGCGTGCGCTTCCTCGGCCCCACCTTCGGCGGCATCAATCTGGAAGACATCAAGGCGCCCGAATGCTTCGTCATCGAAAGCCGGCTGCGCGAAATCATGGACATCCCGGTCTTCCATGACGACCAGCACGGCACCGCCATCATCGCCACCGCCGGCCTCTTGAACGCGCTGGACCTGACGGGTCGCAAGCTGGCCGAGACCAAGGTGGTGGTCAACGGCGCCGGCGCCGCCGCCATCGCCTGTGTCGAGCTGATCAAGGCGGTGGGCATCCGCCACGAAAACGTCACTCTGTGCGACACCAAGGGCGTCATCTACCAGGGCCGTACCGAGGGCATGAACCAGTGGAAGTCGGCCCACGCCATTCCCACCGAGGCCCGCACCTTGGAGCAGGCCATGGCGGGCGCCGACGTGTTCATGGGCCTGTCGGTCAAGGGCGCGGTGACCCCGGCCATGGTCGCCAACATGGCGGCGAAGCCGATCATCTTCGCCATGGCCAATCCCGACCCGGAGATTACTCCCGAGGAGGTCCGGCAGGTGCGCGACGACGCCATCGTCGCCACCGGACGCTCGGATTATCCCAACCAGATCAATAATGTGCTGGGCTTCCCCTACATCTTCCGCGGCACGCTAGACGTGCGCGCCAGCACCATCAACGAGGCCATGAAGATCGCCGCCGCCAAGGCGGTGGCCGAGCTCGCCCGCCAGGACGTGCCCGACGAGGTGGATGCGGCCTATGCCGGCCGCCGGCTTCGTTACGGCCCCGAATACATTATCCCGGTGCCGTTCGACCCGCGCCTGATCGCCGCCATCCCGCCGGCGGTGGCCCAGGCCGCCATGGATTCCGGCGTGGCGCGCAAGCCCATCATCGACATGGAGGCCTATAAGAAGGAGCTGTCGGCCCGCCTCGACCCCACCGCCGCCTCGCTGCAGATCATCGCCGAGAAGGTCAAGGCCAACCCGAGCCGCGTGGTGTTCGCCGAGGGCGAGGAGGAGAAGTCGATCCGCGCCGCGCTGGCGTTCAAGAATGCCGGTTACGGCACGCCGGTGCTGATCGGCCGCGAGGACCGTATCCGCGAGACCATGGCCCGCATGCAACTGCCCGGTTTCGAGCAGCTGGAGATCGTCAACGCGCGGGTCTCGGACAAGCGCGAGCATTACACCGAGGTGCTGTACAAGCGGCTGCAGCGCAAGGGCCTGCTGCTGCGCGACGTCCAGCGCCTGGTCAACCAGGAGCGCAATATCTGGGGCGCCCTGATGGTGTCCGAGGGCGATGCCGACGCCATGGTCACCGGCCTGACCCGCAATTACTGGCAGGCCTTCGACGAGATCAAGCGAGTGGTCGATTCCAATCCGGGCGAGCGGCTGATCGGCCTGAATATCATGCTGGCGCGCGGGCGCACGGTGTTCATCGCCGATACCACCATGACCGAGCTGCCGAACCCCGCCCAGATCGCCGACATCGCCGTGCAGGCCGCCGCCAAGGCGCGCCAGCTGGGCCACGAGCCGCGCGTGGCGCTGCTGTCTTATTCCAATTTCGGCAATCCGGCCAACCGCCCGTCCGAGCGCGTGCGCGAGGCGGTGGCCCTGCTCGATTCGCGGCAGGTGGATTTCGAATATGACGGTGAGATGGCCGCCGACGTGGCCCTCGATCCCGCCATGCTCAAGCACTACCCGTTCTGCCGCCTGTCCGGTCCGGCCAACGTGCTGGTCATGCCCGGCCTGCACTCGGCCAATATCAGCTGGAAGCTGATGCAGAAGCTGGGTGGCGGCACCGTGATCGGCCCGATCCTCACCGGCCTGTCCAAGCCCATCCAGATCACCTCCATGGACGCCACCGTCAACGACATCGTCAACATGGCGGTGCTGGCGTCCTACGACGCCATTCGGATCTGACGCTATGAAGGAGCGCCCCGCCATCTCTCCGGCCCGCGTGCTGGCGGCGGCGGCGCTTCTGTCGGTGCCGTCGGCCATGGTGCTGGCGGTCATGGTGTGGTGGCTGCAGCTCAACATGATGGCGGCCATCCTGGGCCAGGGCCTGATCACCACGGTGATCGCCGCCATCATCCGGCCCTATCTGGTGTCGCTGGCCGCCGTCACCTCATGGGCGCGGGCGCTGGCCGCCGGCTACGACACCCCGCCGCCGCCCATGCCGCGCGAGGCGCCGGTGGCGGAAATCGTCGGCTCCATCGCCCAGTTGCGCCGGGCCTGGGCGTCGCGCCAGAAGGAACTGGCGGAATCGGCGCGCTGGAACGAAAGCCTGTTCGACCATCTGCCCGATCCGCTGGTGCTGCTGGCCGAGGACCGCCGGGTGGTGCGGGTCAATTATGCCGCCCAGGGCGTGTTTGGCATCTCCATCGTCGGGCGCGACCTGGCGGTGGGCCTGCGCGATCCCAATGTGCTGGAGGCCGCCGACGAGGTGCTGGCCGGCGCTAAGAGCGGCGAGGCCGAGTTCACCCTGGCGGTGCCGGTGGAGCGCTCGTTCCGGGTCCGGGTCGAACGCCTGGAGGTCAAGGCCATCAACGGCACCGTGGCCATCCTGGCGCTGCATGACCTGACCACGGGCAAGCGCATGGAGCAGATGCGCGCTGATTTCGTCGCCAATGCCAGCCACGAATTGCGCAC
>JAEZFE010000195.1 GCA_023437865.1 Pseudomonadota bacterium
GACTTATGCCGGTTCCGGTTAGCCACGCTTGTCGAGCGCGACGAACGGACGATGGGGCTGGCCGACATAGAGCTGGCGCGGACGGCCGATCTTCTGATCGGGGTCGGTCAGCATCTCGTTCCACTGCGCGATCCAGCCGACGGTGCGGGCCAGGGCGAACAGCGAGGTGAACATCTGGGTGGGGATGCCCATGGCGCGGAAGATGATGCCCGAGTAGAAGTCCACGTTCGGGAACAGCTTGCGGCTGACGAAGTATTCGTCCTCGAGCGCGATGCGCTCCAGTTCCATGGCCAGCTTCAGCAGCGGCTCGTCCTGCACGCCGAGCTCGTTGAGCACTTCGTGGCAGGTCTTCTGCATGATCTTGGCGCGCGGGGCGTAGTTCTTGTACACGCGGTGGCCGAAGCCCATCAGACGGAACGGATCGTCCTTGTCCTTGGCCTTCTTGATGTACTCGGGGATCCGGTCGACCGAGCCGATCTGATGCAGCATGTCGAGCACGGCCTCGTTGGCACCGCCATGGGCGGGACCCCACAGCGAGGCGATGCCGGCGGCGATGCAGGCGAACGGGTTGGCGCCCGACGAACCGGCCAGACGGACGGTCGAGGTCGAAGCGTTCTGCTCGTGGTCGGCGTGCAGGATCAGGATGCGGTCCATGGCGCGCGCCAGCACCGGGTTCACCTTGTACTCCTCGCAGGGAGTGGCGAACATCAGGTGCAGGAAGTTCTCGGCATAGCTCAGCTTGTTCTGCGGGTACATGAACGGCTGGCCCTGGGAGTACTTGTACGCCCAGCCGGTGACGGTCGGCATCTTCGCGATCAGGCGATAGCTCGCGATCATGCGCTGATGCGGATCGTTGATGTCGGTCGAGTCGTGGTAGAAGGCGGCCATGGCGCCGACGACGCCGCACATGACGGCCATCGGGTGCGAGTCACGGCGGAAGCCACGATAGAAGAACGACATCTGCTCGTTCAGCATCGAGTGGCGGATGATGTCCTTCTCGAACTTGGCCTTTTCCTCGGCATTCGGCAGCTCGCCCTTGAGGATCAGGTACGCAACTTCCAGGAACTCGCAGTTCTCGGCCAGGTCGGCGATGGCATAGCCGCGGTGCAGCAGGACGCCCTCGTCGCCATCGATGTAGGTGATGGCCGACTTACAGGAACCGGTCGAAGTGTAGCCCGGATCGTAGGTGAAGATGTCCTGCTCGCCGTACAGCTTGCGGATGTCCATCACCTTGGGGCCCACGGTGCCGGAAAGCAGCGGCATCTCGGTTTGCTTGCCGGTGCTGTTATTGATAAGGGTGACAGTTTCCTTAGTCGTCATTGCTGCTTTCCCCGTGTTTCAGGTTGTTGGTTTGCGGTCTTGCCGCAGTCCAATCTTGGACGTAGGCGATCGTGGTCTAAGGTTACCCTCTCCCAGCAATATCTTCGATGCGGCCCAAGGTCTCGGCCTGCCCCAGCACTTCCATTACCTCGAAAATGGGGGGCGACACCGACGAACCGGTCAGGGCGGCCCTGAGCGGTTGAGCAACCTTGCCCAGCTTCTGGCCTCGGCCTTCCGCGAAGACGCGGGCGGCCTCCTCCAGAGCGCTCTTCGTCCAATCGGCGCTGGAAACCGAGCGGACGTATTCCAGCAACAAATTGCGCGCCTCGGCGTCGTCCAACACCTTGGCGGCTTTCTCGTCCAGCGCCAGCGGTCGGGCGCGGACGTAGAACAGGGCCGAGTCCACAAGCTCGACCAAAGTCTTGGCGCGGTCCTTGAGCCCGGTCATGCCGGCGGTCAGGCGGCGCTTGCCCTCGGCATCCACCGCGTGGCCGACCTTGGTCTCGATCAGCGGGACGGCCAGCTCGACCAGGCGGGCATTGTCGCCCTCGCGCATGTAATGGCCGTTGAGGTTGGTCAGCTTGCTCATGTCGAAGCGCGACGGCGAGCGGCCCACGCTTTCCAGGCCGAACCACTCGATGGCCTGCGCGGTCGAGATGATCTCGTCATCGCCGTGGCTCCAGCCCAGCCGCAGCAGGTAGTTGCGCATGGCCTCGGGCAGGAAGCCCATGTCGCGGTAGGCCTCGGCGCCCAGCGCGCCGTGGCGCTTGGACAGCTTGGCGCCGTCGGGGCCATGGATCAGCGGAATGTGGGCGAAAGTCGGCACGTCCCAGCCGCACGCCTTGTACAGCTGGTACTGGCGGAACGCGTTGGTCAGATGGTCGTCGCCGCGGATGACGTGGGTGATGCCCATGTCGTGGTCATCCACCACCACCGACAGCATGTAGGTCGGCGTGCCGTCGGCGCGCAGCAGCACCATGTCGTCGAGCTGGGAATTGGCGACGCGGACCTCGCCCTGGACCAGATCGGCGATGACGGTGTCACCTTCCTGCGGCGCCTTCAGGCGCACCACCGGCTTGGCGCCGGCGGGGGCTTCGCTGGAATCGCGGTCGCGCCAGATGCCGGGGTAGCGCATGGGCTTGCCCTCGGCGCGCTGCTGCTCGCGGATCTTTTCCAGCTCTTCGGGAGTGCAATAGCAGTAATACGCCTTGCCTTCGGCCACCAGCTGGCGGGCCACCTCGGCATGGCGATCCATGCGGGCGAACTGGAACACGGCCTCGCCGTCCCAATCCAGGCCCAGCCACTTGATGCCGTCGAAGATGGCGTCAACCGCCTGTTGGGTCGAGCGCGCGCGGTCGGTGTCTTCGATTCGCAGCAGGAAAGTGCCGCCGTGGTGGCGGGCGAACAGCCAGTTGAACAGCGCCGTACGGGCACCGCCAATGTGCAGATAGCCAGTCGGAGAGGGTGCGAAGCGAGTAACAACCGACATGATTAGGTCTAGAACTCCTGACGCCATGGGTAGCGGGTCGGCATCCTGATAGCATATCTTTGCGCCCGTGACAGCCCGGTGATGGGGGTGGATGGCGATTTTCCCGCCCAATAGGATAGGTTTTGCCCTGGTCCAATGGCTAGGGTGGGCTCGCGCGCCTTTCCTTTGGTCATGGAGCGCCAACCTGGAAGCCGAGCGTGAGCGTTGGCCGCTGTGGCTCCCGGTGTTGTTGGGCGCCGGCATCTCCCTTTATTTCTCGCTGCCGTTTGAACCGCCCGTGTGGGTGGGGGCGATGGCGGTGGTTCTGGCTGCCGCGGGTGGGTGGGCGACGCGCGGGCGCATGGCTGCCTTGCTTCCGCTGGTGGGTGCCGCGGCGTTGGCCGCCGGCTTCTTCGCCGCCGAGCTCCGCGCCGCTTTGGTGGCCGCTCCGGTGCTGGGGCGGCCCAGTGGCAAGGTGCGGCTTGCGGGCAAGGTGGAGG
>JAEZFE010000221.1 GCA_023437865.1 Pseudomonadota bacterium
GGCCTGGCCTTGCGCCAGGCCGGCTCCAGCGGATTGCGCGCGAACAGGGCGAGGCCATCGGTCAGCAACAGCTCCTGGTGCTGCTCCTCGTGGGCGAGGCCGAGAACAACCAGCGGGGCCAGACGCGTCAGCGCATCCTCGTCGGCGCTCTCGATCAGGTCGATCAGATCGCGCTCCACCGCCCGGCGGTAGGCCAGCACCTCGTCAAGCAGCGGCCGGGTCATGAAGCCGCGCGCCGCCTGCAATGGGCGGTCACGCCCGATATTGTCGTAATAGGAGTTGAACAAGGCACGGAAGGCAGGGTTGAACGGCTGGCGCTGGGGCCGGAATTCCGCCAACACGAAGGTCTCGAAAAACCACGTCGTGTGGGCCAGATGCCACTTGACCGGACTTGCCTCGGCAAACGCCTGGCCCATCATGTCCTCGGGCGTCAGCCCCTCAACCAAGGCCTCGGTCTGGGCGCGCACCCGGCGGGTGCGCCTGGATAAGTCCTCCGCCGTATGCCGTGACATGCGTCGCTCCGTGCCGGCCTGGAATTCGCTTGAGGTCGGTTTGTGCGCCGCAGCATTCAACTGACCGGGCGGGGTGCCCCTTACGCCCTCGCCTACCCCTGCTTTTCCTCCGCGAACTGATTGGGGGCACGCTGGGCGATCAGATCGCGGTAGGCCGCAAGGTAAGACTCCGCGACGGCGCGGGCAGGATGGCGCAAGGCACGGCGGCGGGCCGCTCCCCCCATGGCCTCACGCAGGCGGCGGTCGGCCAGCAAGGTGCGCAGGCCCGAGGTCAGCGCCTCCGGGTCGTTGGGCGCGATGAACAGGGCGGCACCGCTCCACATCTCGCGCAACGCGGCGGTATCGCCGAGCACCAGGGCGCAGCCGGCCAATGCCGCCTCGGGCGTCCAGGTACCGGGCCCCTCGGCGGTCAGCGCCACGTAGACGGATGAGCGGTTGAACCACGGAATTTTTTGCGACACATGCAGCCGGCCCAGCGCCGAAACCCCTTCCAGACGGACCGGACGGCCGTCGGCATCGGCCTGCTCGCCGGCGATCACCACCGGCCAGGGCAGCCGGGGGGCTGCCGCCTCCAGCATCGAGCGCCTCACGGGATCCTCGCGCTGGTTGCCTACCGAGAGGATCACCGGCTCCTTGGTGGCCGGATTGAACTTGGTGGGATCGCGCCCGTCGCGGATCACGCGGCCCGGCACAATACCAAAATGCCGGGTCAGGGCGTTCATCATGGTCTCGGTGGGGGTGACCACCAGATCAGCCCCCTTAAGCCCATGCTGAAACGCCGCCCGGCAGATCCGGCGCTGTTCGGCATCGAGCCGGCCATACGAGGCACCCGAGCCGGGATAGCCGGCAGCCATCACCTTGCCGCACCATGGCAGACCGGCATGCAGGTAGCCCGTCAGGTGGATGATGTCGGGATTGAGCATCTCCTCCAGCGCCAACAGCCAATCGGCGATGCGCCCCCGGTTCGCCAGATGCTCGGCGGGTGTCGAGGCGGGATGGGGGCAGCCCACCAGTTCGACCCCGGGGATCGCGGCGTATTCGATGCGCTGGCCGGGGCGCAATGGCGTGAGTGCCGCCACCGTGACTTCGACACCCAGAGCCGAAAGCTCACGCACCAGGGTGTCCACATGGGGCCACACCGCGCCAGGCGGCTCGACCGTCATCAAGACGCTGGGAGCGGGGCTGCGGCTAGCCATGGTACGCGTTCCTCGCGAGGTTGCTCATCTCCGACCTGCCTTCCATGCCACCACAACGCCTCGCAAAATGAGTGGTCTCAAAGGGGTGAAGCGCGACTGCAGAAGTGTTAGGCAGGTGGGCGGGGGGCTTTTCCCCCTGTCCCGCCCGAAGGCCTAGGGGATTATTCCTCCGCCGGCGGCAGCGGATCGCCCGCCGGCCCGTTGACCACCTGGCCGAAGCGGTCGAAACGCGATCCATGGCAAGCGCAATCCCAGGTGCGCTCGGCATCGTTCCACGAGACGATGCATTTCAGGTGCGTACACACCGCCGAACGTTTGTGCAGACAGCCGGTCTCGTCACGGTAGACCGCCAGCTTGGTCAGCCCGTCACGAATGACTGCCCCGGTGTCATTAGGAATTTGGTCTAGGCTCTCCACATCGCCCGCCGTCAGCCATTCGGCCAGATGCTCGGCGACGTGCAGATTAGTGTCGGCATAGGAGGTGGCGGCCTTCAGCGTCACCCGCGACGGATCATAAAGCTTGGCCCAAGGATTGGGCCGCCCCAATACCAGTTCGGCGATCAGCAGACCGGCGATGGCGCCATGGGTGATGCCGTTGCCGGAATCGCCCGCAGCAACGAACACATTGTTCTCGTCCATGGGATTGCGGCCGATGAACGCTACCAGATCGGCGGGTTCCATGATCTGGCCCGACCACCGGGCGACCACCGCGCCGCAGCCCGAAAATCGCTCACGCGTCCATTGCTCCAGCCGGGACCAGCGCTCGCCACCCTGGGCGGGGTGGCCGACGCGATGGTCCTCGCCGCCGGCGATCAGCACCGCGGTGCCGTCGCCCGCCACCCCCAAGCGCACATAATGATAGGGATCGAGCGTATCCCAGTAGAGCGCGTCGGGATCGGTGTCGCCGCCCACCTCCAACGCCAGGGCGTAGGTGCGCATGGGTGCCATTTTGCCATGAATGGCGACCCGGTCGTTGATGGGCACGTTGGTGGCCACCACCACCGCATCGGCCAGGACATGCCATCCCCCGCGTGTACTGACCCGCGCCGGATGGCCGCCCTCGACCGAAGTC
>JAEZFE010000083.1 GCA_023437865.1 Pseudomonadota bacterium
GGATGGGGTGAAGCGCCATCCCTGAGCAAGTGGTTCGTCGCCGCTAAAGGCACAATCCGTCAGGCCACCGGCTTGAACGCCAGGAAGGTCATGTCGTCGCGGCGGCGTTCGTCGCCGCGCCAGTGGGCCAGGGATTGGAACAGATGATCCATCTGTTCGGTCAGCGGGCGGTCGGCGACTTCGGCCAAGGTGCTCTGCAGGCGTTTGCGGCCGAACAGCTGGCGGATCTCGCTGCCCACCTGATCGGTGACGCCGTCGGTGAACAGGTAATAGGCGTTGCCCGCGACGAACGGCAGTTCCTGCGCGGTGAAGCGGTAATCTTCGGGGCTGTCGAGATAGCCCAGGCTCATGCGGTCGCCGCGCAGCAGCCGGAACTCGCCGCCTTCGGCCATCAAAAGCGGCAGATTGGCGCCGGCGAAGGTGACGGTGCCCTTGTCGCGGTCAACCACGCAGATACCGGCATCCAGACCGTCATTGCTGACCGCCGAATCGCGGTCCTGGCGCAGCGCCGATTTCACCAGCCGGTTCAGCTGGTTCAGCATCTCGGCGGGGTCTTCATGACCGTGATGGTGCAGGATGCGGCTGAAGCTGGAGGCCACCACGGCGGTCATGAAGGCACCGGGCACGCCGTGGCCGGTGCAGTCCATCACCGCGATGACGCCCTTATTGCCGAACGAGCCCGCCCAATAATAATCACCGCCGACGATGTCGAGCGGCTGCCAGCCCACCGCTAGTTCGTCCACCAACCCGACGAGTGCCCCCTGATCCGGCAGCAGCGCGGTCTGGATACGGCTGGCATAGCGGATGCCGTCGTTGATGAAGCAATTGGCCTTTTCCAGTTCGGAATTGGCGATGTTGAGCTGGGCCAACGCCCGCTCCACCCCTTCCTTCTCGCGCGCCAGTTCGTTGGTGCGTTCGGCGACACGCTTTTCCAGGTCTCGGGCCAGCGCCGCCAATTCGGCCTCGGCCTTGTCGCGGCCGTCCAGGCCGTCCTGAGACTCACGCAGCATCGAGTTCATGGTGCCGACCAGCACGCCCAACTCGTCGCGGCCATGGTTGGCCGGCAGGTCGATCAGAAACGCGCCGGGCCGCGACGGGTCCACCTTGGCGATGGCGGCGGTGATCCGAAGCAGCGGCTTGGTGATCATGGCGTAGAACACCGCCACCACCAGCGCGCACAGCAGGACGGCGCGGAAGGCACCCGACCAGGCGGTGAGCAGCACGCGATCAAGCCAATTGTTCATCAGCCAGTTGGGGTCGAGCCGCAACTCCAGAAGCCCCACCACCGAGACGGTGCCGTCGGGCGCGCGGGTCTCCAGCGGCTGGGTATAGTGCGAAATGTCGCCGAAAAGAGTGTCGGCCAAGCCGGGCAGCGGCGAGGTTTCGGACGGGCGGGCGGCGCGGCCCAGAACACCGCCGTAATTGTCGGCGAGCTTAACCTCGGCCACCGCAGGATCGCCAAACATGCCCTGGGCGACCTCGCCGGCAAGCTCGGACGACAGCTGGTAGGCGGCCTCGACCGCCAGGCCGCGCACCAATTGCAAATTGGCATTCTGAGCGCGCGCCACCTGGGCATGCATGGCACGGTAATCGGCGAATAATTCGTAGGCGGACGAGACCAGACCCAGCGCCAGCGCGATGGCCAGGGTGGCGAAGGCCTGCTTGAACGATAGCCCGTCCCACACCCGCACGTGCGAGGAGCCACTGGGGCGGTCGGGGGTCTCCGCGAGCCGGATGACGTGCACGGGCCTAAGGTTCCTATATCCAACTTTGGAAGGAGGCATTCTGTGGAATGCGCCCCCGCGCGTCCAGCCCCCTCACGCCCCGCCGTGACATTTTGTCACATGACGGCGACGTTTGCCGATGGCGGCGCCCTTCGGCAACGCGCGATACTGGGCGCAGCCTGCCCGCGTCCCCGAGGTGCCGATGACCGGTCCATCCCCCCAGCCCAAGCAGCGATTGAGCCTGAAGGCCCCGCGTGCCGCCGCGCCGGTGTCCCAGCCATGGCCGGTGCTGGTGGTGGACGACGACCCCCAGGTGCACACCATGACCCGGGTGCTGCTGCGCGATTTCGACTATCAGGGCCGTCGGTTCGAGATCATCAGCGCCCATTCCGGCGCCGAGGCCCGCGCCGTGCTGGCCGAGCGGCGTGACGTGCCGGTCATGCTGCTGGACGTGGTGATGGAGACCGAGGATGCCGGCCTGGCCATTGCCCGCTACGTCCGCGAGGAATTGGGGGACCACCGCCTGCGCATCATTCTGCGCACCGGACAGCCCGGCGAGGCCCCCGAGCGCAAGGTGATGATCGATTACGACATCAACGATTACCGCGCGAAGACCGAACTGACCGCGCAGAAACTGTTCACCACCGTGGTCGGCGCCCTGCGCTCGTGGGCGCATATCGACACCATCGAGCGGCTGAACGCCACGTTGGAGGCGCGTGTCGAGGAGCGCACCCGCGAACTGGCCGAAGCCCGCGCCTTCGCCGAGCGGCTGGTCGAGATGCTGCCCAGCCCGGTCTGGTTCAAGGACGATGAGGGGCGCTACCGGCTGTATAACCGCGCTTTCCGCGACTTTTTCGCCATTGGCGAGGATAGCTGGCTGGGCAAGCGGTGCATCGACATACCGGGCGGCGATATCCCGGAAGAGCGCACCAGCGACGCAATGCTGCTGGCCGGCGAGACCGACCGGGTGGACGGCGAGATGTCGTTGCGTGACGCCACCGGCATGCCGCGCGCGCTGATGGTCTCCAAGGGCCTGCTGCGGCTGCCCGACGGCACGCCGCACGGCATCATTGGCATTGCAGCCGACATTACCGAGCGCAAGGGACTTGAGAGCGAATTGCGCCGGCTGGCCACCATCGATCCCCTGACCGGCGCCCACAACCGCCGTCACTTCATGGCCGCCGCCGTCCACGAGATGGAACGCGGCGTGCGCTATGGCAACGCGCTGTCCGTGATCATGCTCGACATCGATTTGTTCAAATCCGTCAACGACACGTACGGGCATGCGATCGGCGACGAGGTTTTACGCAAGGTGGTGGAGGTCTGCCGGGTGAACCTGCGCGAGGTGGACGTGTTCGGACGGCTGGGCGG
>JAEZFE010000366.1 GCA_023437865.1 Pseudomonadota bacterium
GCCTCGCGGAAGGCGCGCCGCGCCTCGGCATGGTTGAAGGCGTAGGCCCAGCGCAGGCCTTGGTCGAAGTAGGCTTGCGCGCGCGGATCGCTGGTGCTGATGCGGAACGACCGTGTCCCCAACCCCTCGAACAAGGGCGGCGCCGACGCGGCGGTACTGCCCGCCACACTCCCCTGCCCACCCCCGCAATGGGGCAACGGCCCATAAGGCCCCAACTCGTCCTTGCGCGCCTGAGCCGGCGCCCCGGCCAAGGCCAATCCGAGCAGAACCGGAACAATGACGCGCGCCATGGCCCTCTCCACGGTTGATTGGAGATGGGTACACCTGGTCGGCGGGAAGGTTTCAGGGTGGCCGATCGCCACTCACAACTATCAACTGTAAGATCGCACACCACCAACAGCAACTCTACCACCGCGACAATAAATCCTTCTGATCGCCGAACATGCATCAATGATACGGGAGAATACCTAGCCCATTTCTTTATATTCAAACCCCACCCTCAAGGATTGCCGCTGGCATTTCCTTGAGCTATATCGTGATCGATTGATTAAGTTGTCGCGCGATCAAATCGATTACGCACAGGTTGCGCACAGATGGGAAGGGGGAGCGGAATGTCGCGGGGAACGAAGCATTGGTCTCTGTTGGCGGGGGCCTCGATGCTGGCCATCACCGTTGCCCTGGGTGCGGCCGAAGCCGCCGCTGCCACCTGGGCCAGCGGCGATTACGCAAATCCCATCGGCGCCTCGGTCTCGGACACCATCTCCATTACCGGCAATGTTGGCACTCTTACCAACAGCGGTACGATCAGCAGCAACAGCGAGGTTATCCTCAACAACGGGCACAGCATCGCCTCGATCGTCAACAGCGGCACCTTTAGCAGCTTTAGTCTGGCGATCCGCAACTCCGGTTCCATTGGCACATTGACCAATAGCGGTACCATCGATGCGTTCAATCAGGGGTTCTACAACAATGGCACCATCGGTTCCCTGAGCAACGACGGCACCATCACCAGCGGTGCTTTTGACGTCATCGAGAATCAGGGGTCCATCGGAGTTCTGAGGAATGGCGGGCTCATTGAGACAAGTTCAAATTACGCCATTGACAATACTGGCATCGGTAAAGTTATTGGCACACTGCATAACAGTGGCACCATTGCCAGTACTCACTCTGCCGTCTTCAGCCTTAGTACAATTTATGCGGTGAGGAATGAGGGTGTCATTCGCGGTGGCGCTTTCGGTGTCGCAAATGTCGGCACCATCAGCTCACTGTCCAACAGTGGCAGCATCAGTGGCGACAGTAGCGGCATCAGCAATAGCGGCTATATGTCGACACTGACTAATAATGGCGGCACGGTCAGCGGCACCGGCGTCAATGGCAAGGGCATTGTTAATTCCGGCATCGTCAGCACACTGAACAATAGCGGCACCATCAGCGCTACCGGTAGTCACGGTGTCCATAATTACGGCGCCAATATTGGCGCACTAAGCAACAGCGGCACGATTCAGGGCCAGAAATACGGCATCTCCAACGAAGTCCGCGGCGGCACCGTTAGCAGCATCAGCACGCTGACAAATCAGGCCAATGGCATCATCAGCGGCGCCATGGGCGGCGTTTACAATGACAGAAACATTGGCGGGCTGATCAATCGCGGCGTGATCAGCGGCACCGGCGCCAATGCCTACGGCATCACCAATTCCGGCAGCCTCAATTGGCTGGCCAATAGCGGCACGATCACCGGCGCCGGCACCCTTGCCGCCCTCCACAACGCTTCGGCCGGCACCCTGGGAGTGGTGACCAACAGCGGTTTGATCGCCGGCACCATCCTGAATGAATCCACCCGCACCCTGACCATCGCGGGCGGAGACAGCATCTCGCAAATGGGCATCCTGACGGGCGCGAGCGGCAGCCTTGGCAGCGCCGACAGAGGCACTATCGTCAACACTTCTTCAAACGTCGTGTTTAACTCGGGCTATCTGCTGCTCAACGACAATATTTCGGTGGGCACAGTCGGCAACCACACGGTATCCAATACCGGTGCGACCCTGCAGCTGAACAACGCCATCACCATCACCGGCGATTTCGTTCAAAATGGCGGCGCGCTGATTAGCAAGGCGGATAACGGCACCATCGGCTATGGCGCCTTGCAGGTCTTCGGCGACGCATCGGTAAGCGGGACCAAAGTCACCATTTCCGGCGCAGACCTGACCATTGGTCAGAGGTTCGTCGTCGTCGATGCTTCGGGCAGCGGCAGTGGCAGCGGCAACAGCGCCTATGTTGCGGTGACCAATGGCCTGGGCGCCGCCGTCTCGTGGAACAATAACCAGCTGATCGTCACCCTGACCCCCGATAGCAGCAACACCTATACCGGCAAGGGCCAGGTTACCGGCGGCGTGGCGGCGCCGGTCGGCGTGGCGCTCGACAAGCTCAAGGACGCCAATCCGAACGGGCCGTTCAAACCTATCTTCGACGCCATCGACGCCCTGCCCTCGGCCTCGCAGGGGGATGCCATCAAGCAGCTTGCCCCAACCCAGAACGCCCCGTCGTCGCAGATGGGCACGGCCGCCGCCAATGCGGTGCTGGGCGCGGTGGAACAACACCAGCAGACCGCTATGGCTTACGATTCGACCACCGGCATGGCTGCCGGTTCCGAGACCCGCGATACGGCGATCTGGGGCCAATTCCTCGGCGGCGGCGCACGGCGCGGAAGCAATTCCGAGGCCGACGGCTACCGCCTGTGGGATTTCGGTCTCGCCACCGGCATCGACCACCGTTTCACGCCCCACCTCATGGGCGGCGCGGCCTTGAGCTGGGTGCGGGCGTGGGCGTCGGGCAGCGACAATTCTGCGGGCTCGTTCTCGACGCTCGACAGCTACCAGCTCACGCTGTACGGCACCTACCGGCTGGATCGCGCCTTCATCGATGGCCAATTGGGCCTGGGCTGGAACGAGTTCGACCAGAAGCGTGCCATCGGCTTCCTCGGCAGTACCGCGTCGGCCCAGTACAGCGGCCAGCAATACCTCGCCAAGGCGACCGTCGGTTATGACGTCCCGGTGGCGGGCATGACGGTGACGCCGCTGGCGAGCTTGCGCTGGATGCGCTCGGTGACCCAGGCCTATGACGAAGAGGGTGCCGGTGCGGCCAATCTGTCGGTGGACCGCCAGGGCGTGAACAGCGTGTCGCAGGACCTGGGCGCAAAGGTATCGTGGGATGTGCCCACCAGCTTCGGCCTGCTCAAGCCCGAGGCGCGTCTAGCCTGGGTGCACGACTACACCAGCGGTCCCATCGCCACCAGCGCGGCCCTGGGCGGCCAAGCCATCACCACTTCCGTGCCGCGGACCGAGGCCGATGGCGTCAAGATCGGCCTGGCGGCCTCGCTCAGCGGCGACGATGCCATGTCGTTGCGTGCCGAGTACGAGGGTGAATTGCGCGCCCAGTACCAGAGCCACACCGGTCTGGTGAAGGCCATCTGGGGGTTCTGACGGAGTGACCTTTTCCCGGCTTCTGTTCGCCCTTACCCTGTCGGCCACCTGCGTATCGACGGCCTTCTCCGCCGATACGCAGGCACCGTTCTGGCAAAAGACCTGCGATCAAAACGCCGGGGGCAAGCCTTGCTGGATCGAGCAATTCGCCGTCGCGATGCCAAACCGCGCCGTGGTGCTGCGCTTGCGCTTCGCTCGCCAGGACGACACCCAGACGAGGATGACCGCCACCGCCCCGCTGGGCGTTCTGCTGCCGCCCGGCCTGAAAATCGTTCTCAACGGCGCGCCGCCCCTGACCGTGCCGTTCGAACGCTGCACGGCGGAGGGATGTGACGCCGTGGCCGTTCTCGACCAATCCGCCATGGATAAATTGGTGAAGGGCAAGTCTCTGGTCTTGCATTATGATGCGAGCGCCAAGGCTTCGGCTGACATTCCCATCCGGCTGGAAGGGTTGGCGAGTGCCTTGAGGTCGCTGTCTCCATAGGATCATCCATGGCTCGCAAGCCTTCTGCCCCAGCCTCTTCCGCTGATCTGAGCATCGAGGAGGCCCTGAACCGCGCTTACGCCCATTGGAATGCGGGCCAAGCCGATCAGGCCGAATTGTTCTGCCAGCGCGTGCTGGCAGCCTGGCCCGGCCAAGCCGATGCCTTGCATCTGCTGGGGGTGATGGCCCATGCCTTCGGCAATCTGGACCTGGGCATCCAGCACCTGCGCCAGGCCTGCACGGCCCCGCGCGCCCCGGCCATCTATTTCAGCAATCTGGCCGAAATGTGCCGGCAGAGAGGTTTGCTGGAAGAAGGCGAACAGGCCGGACGGCGCGCCACTGCGCTGGAGCCGGCGCTGACGGCGGCGTGGAACAACCTGGGCATCATCCTGCAGGAAGCCGGCAAGCTGGAAGAAAGCGCCGCCTGTCTGGAGCGGGTGGTGAGCATGACGCCCAACAGCCCCGAAGCCTGCAACAACCTGGGCAATACCTTCAAGCGCCTGGGGCGACTGGACAAGGCCAGGGAATGCTACGACCGGTCGCTGTCCCTGCACCCCAACTATGCCGAGGCGCACAGCAACCTTGCCCATCTGCTGAACGACCTGGGAGATTACGATCAGGCGGCGCAGGAGTCGCGGCGTGCCATCGATCTCAATCCCCGGCTAGCGGACGCCTATATCAACTTTGCCGGGGTGGAAATAGCCCGGCGGCGCCCCGCCGAGGCCCTGCGCTGGCTGGACGCCCTGGCGAGTTTCGCGCCGATGCATCCGGGAGCGCTGATAGCGCGGGCACGCGCACTGAAGGAATGTCAGCAATTGACCGCAGCCCTGGATGTTGCGCGCAATGCCGTGGCGGCCGCACCGCAAAGCGCCGAGGCCCATAACGCCCTGGGAGAAATTTTGCAGGCGCTGAACCACAGCAACGAAGCCCTGGCCTGCTTCGACAAGGCCATGAGCCTGCCCGGCACCGAGCGCCAGAAGGCCGCGCTCAACCGGGGAACCTTGCTGGTGGAAACCGGCGACAGCGCGGCGGCACGGCAGGCGTTCGAAGACATCCTGGCCGCCAATCCGGCCAATATCTTCGCCTTGTATAACCTTGCCGACCTCAGGACCTTCACTGCAGGCGACACCTATCTCGCCCAGATGGAGAAGCTGGCGCAGTCAGGCGTTACGCAGGCCTTCAACGACCGGACGGCCCTGCATTTCGCCCTCGGCAAGGCCTATATGGATACCGGCGAATCGGACCGCGCCTTCCATTACCTGCATCTGGCCAATCAGGCGAAACGGGCAACCTTCAACTTCGACGCCGAAGCCACCGCCCGATGGATGGAAAGCATCGCCGCGAATTTCTCTCTGGCCTCGTTAAAGAAGCACAAGAATGCGGGCGCCGGGTCGGATCAGCCGATCTTCGTGCTTGGCATGCCGCGCTCCGGCACCACCCTGGTGGAGCAGATCCTTGCCTCCCATCCCCAGGTGCACGGGGCGGGGGAATTGCTGGCCATCCCGAAGCTGGTGCAGCAATTGGGCAACTTCCCTGCCGCGATCGGGCAGCTCGGCCCAACCGATCTGGCACGGATGGGAGAGAGCTACCTCGCCGAGGTGGCACCCCTGGCTCAGGGCCGCCGCCACGTGGTGGACAAGCTGCCGGCCAACTTCCTGCATATCGGCCTGATTCGGCTGATTCTGCCCAACGCCCGCATCATCCATTGCCGCCGCGACCCGGTGGATACCTGCCTGTCCTGCTACACCAAGCTGTTCAGCTCCGAACAGTTGTTCGCCTACGACCTTGCTGAACTGGGGCGCTTCCATCGCGCTTATCAGGCGCTGATGGCGCATTGGGGCAAAGTGGTGCCCAAGAACCGCCTGCTCGATGTAGATTACGAATCCGTGGTGGACGATCTCGAGGGTCAGGCCCGGCGCATGCTGGCGTTCCTCGGCCTGCCCTGGGACGATGCCTGCCTGCGTTTCCATGACAGCAAGCGCATCGTGCGGACCGCCAGCGTCAATCAGGTGCGCCGGCCCATCTACAAAACCGCTTCGGGCCGCTGGAAGCCCCACGCCCGGAACCTGGGGCCGCTGCTGCAGGCCCTGGGCATCGACGCGCCGCAATGATGGATATCACCGTACTGGAACAGCAAGTGCGCCCCCTGTTGATGCAGGGCCGCTTCGCCGAGGCCGAGGCCTTGGTCCGTCCCCATCTGGCCTCGGGCAGCGGCCCGGTGCCGCTGTGGCGCCTGCTGGCCCAGACCATTCGACCACAGGGACGCATTGGCGAAACCCGCGCCATCCAGGAAATGCTGGTCGAGGCGGTGCCGGGCGACTTGGCGGGCCGGTTCGATCTGGCCGAGACGCTGTTGCTGCTGGGCGAGTTCGACCGCGGCTGGCGGGAATATCACTGGCGTTATAGCCTCGCCCATACCACCCGCATAGAACGCAAGGTCCAGCGCCCGCGTTGGGATGGTCGGCAAATTGCCGGCCAGACGCTGCTGATCCACGACGAACAGGGCTTCGGCGATACTTTCCAGTTCATGCGCATGGTGCCTTGGGCCAAACAGCGCAGCGGCGCACGGGTTATCCTGGAGATCAACCCGGAGACCCTGTCTCTGGCGAAACGGGCGGGCGGCTTCGACGACATCGTCGTGCGCGGCACGCTGCCGCCCGCCTTCGATTTGCATTGCGAGATGATGTCCCTGCCCATGGCAATGGGCTTGCAGTTGAGCGATCTGCCCGGCGCAATGCCCTATCTGTCGCCGGATGCCAAGCGCCTCGCCAAATGGCGCAAGCGGCTGGCCAAGCTGCCGCGTCCGCTGGTGGCGCTGGTCTGGGCGGGGCGTCCCACCCACCACAACGACGCCAACCGCTCGATGACACTCGCCGATCTCGCCCCGCTGGCGCTGCCCGGGGTGACCTTCCTGGCGGTGCAGAAGGGTCCAAAGGCCGCCGAGGCCAACACCCCGCCGGCGGGGATGAACCTCATCTCCCTCGACGAGGACATAGCGGATTTCGAGGACACCGCCGCCATTTTGTCCATCGCCGACCTGCTGATTTCGGTGGATTCCTCGCCCGTGCATCTGGCTGGGGCCCTCGGGCGCCCGGCCTGGGTCATGCTGCCCTTTGTGCCCGACTGGCGTTGGCTGATGGAGCGCGAGGACACGCCCTGGTATCCCGCCACCCGGCTGTTCCGACAGACCCGCCCCGGCGATTGGGCCGGAGTAACGCAGCGTCTCGCCGAGGCATTGGCGGCCTTCCGGCCAGCCTGAGGTTCAGGAAGAGGAGGAGGGCATGACTTCCGCACGGTCCCGCCGTCCGGGCTTGGCCGTCATGACGAAGACCGGCGCAGCCCTGCTGCTGTCCCTGCTGCTCGTCGCATGTGCCTCATCGCGGCAGACCGAGGGGCCGAACCTGGCTCGTGTCAGCGGCTGGGGGTGGGACATCGTCTCTGCCGGGATGTTCGACGTGGCAGTTGCCACCTCTCCGCGCGGCACTGGCGATACCCTGACGGTCTATCTGGAAGGCGACGGCTTCGCCTATGTGACCTCCAGCCAGCCGGCCCGCGACCCCACGCCCAGGGACCCGGTTGCCTTGCGCCTTGCTTTGGCTGACCCGGCCGCCAGGGCGGTGGCCTGGATCGGGCGCCCGTGCCAGTACACTCAGCCTGACCACGGGCGCAATTGCCGCGTCGGTTATTGGACGCTGGAGCGGTACGCCCCCGAGGTGGTGGACAGCATCGGTGTGGCCCTGGACACGGTGAAGCAGAACGCCAGCGCCCGGCGGCTGGTGCTGGTCGGCTATTCCGGCGGCGGTGCCATTGCCGTGTTGGTGGCGGCGCGGCGCACCGATGTCGCCAAGATCATCACTGTCGCAGCCAACCTGGACGGCGAATACTGGACACGGCAGAAAGGGCTGTCCACCCTAACTGGTTCGCTCGACCCCGCCAACGTGGCGGCCGAGGTGGCCGCGATCCCTCAGGTCCACCTCATGGGCGGCCACGACCGGGTGGTCGGCTCCGACGTCACACGCGCCTTCCTGCGGCGTCTGCCCTCCGACGCGCCGGCTCGCTGGCACGAGATCCCTGACTTTACCCATGCCTGCTGCTGGGCGGAGAAATGGCCCGAGATCGTCCGCTCCCTGCAGTGAGTGATTGTCGGGTTAAGCGGGGACCGTGGCGACCGGCAAACCACAAATGGAAAGCCCCCGAAAGGCGTTACCTTTCAGGGGCTTAGAATGGTGCCCAGGGCCGGGGACCACCAATCACGCCAAATCAATGAGTTAGGCCAGAGTGGGACACCCATGTGTCCCGTGCTGTCATTACGCTTTCCAGCCAATGTGTCCCACCATTTTGAGCTGCGGCATAGCGTCGGCGGCGCGCCGCACCATGCGCCTTACCGCGCCCGTATGATTGAAGCCAAAAAATTTCAGCCATCGGAAAACGGTAATCATGGTTATCGAATGACAAGATGCCCAGCAAACCCGCACAACGAAACGAGAAATTGGCTGACCAGTAAGGTTATTTATAGGTAATTACTAGGTTACCTCATTACCTTTATAAGTGGTTTGCCGGCCAGAACTGCTTTTCCTTTAAAATCAACAACATAACCAGCGCGCGGTTAAAAAATTACCTTTGGTAACTACTCAATGGTCATAAAAAGCCCCATATATATCAATGGGTTGACGAGCGGTTTAGGTAGGCATCACCCGGATTACCTATTTCCGTTGGCGCCCCTGGCTGACCGAGGCAAGCCACATTGAGGCCCATGCACCGGCTGTCCCGCTGGTGCAGACCGGCCGCCGAATTGTGCAGAGAGGCCAGCTGCCATGGCGCCACCGCGAAACCAAGGCTGTCCGCCTGTTTCCAGGGAGCTCTGCAGCGCAAAAAACCGGCCCCATTTACGGCGCAGGCGTGGCGGGGGGAGACTTCGGTTTGTGGGCGGTTTCGACGGGCGCTAAGACGGGTAGGCCCAGACCTACCCGGCAGGCATAGCTGCAGCCTCCGCCCGGGCAAAAAAAGGGCCGCGGCCCCGGTCTGGGGCGCGGCCTGAGGTTGCGCGGGAGGGCGCGGGCTACTTGGCGGCGATCGGCTTGTAGGGGTTGAAGGCCACCACCTCGGCGCCGCACCATTCGTTGATGGGGGTGAAGGCGGTCTGCAGCGGCACGATCTCGTGGTGGAAGAACACCTCGGCGGCCCCGCTGACCGAGCCGAAGCCGCCGGCATTGGAAGGCACGATGCCCAGCAGTTGGGGCGGGACGCGATGGGCGGCCAGCACGTCATCGCGCGAAACGTTCTTGAGGTTGAAGAACTCGTCCTTGGCGGTCACCTCGCTGATGGGGATGACCTGGATGCCGTCCTTCTTTCCGTTGGGCGCGTACATGAGGAGGTTGCGGAAATTGCCCGGCCCCTTGGACTCCTTGAGCGCCTTGCGCACCGCGTCCACGTCGCCCGGGTTCGCCGCAGCGTCGCTCATGTAGAGGATGAAGCCGGCGTGGCTGCCGTTGACGTAGTACTTGCGGCGGAACAGGGTCGCCGCCTCGTTCAGCAAGGCCGACTGGATGGCGCCGGTATAGCCGGGCATGCCGTAGATTTCCTGGCTGATGTCGGGGTCCATGCCGTGCAGCACGCTGCCGGGTTCGAAGTCGTGTTCCTGTCCGTCGATCAGCATGACCGCGCCGCCGTCCCGCTTCGCCCTGGTCCAGCGCGCCAACGCCGGCTTCAACCGGATGATGGTGTCAAGCCGCGAGGTGATCTTCTCGGGCCAGAAATTGCCGAACACCAGACAGTCCAGCGCTAGCCGCTTGAAATCGATCAGCGACAGCCAAGGGTGCGGCTTGAAGTAGGACGCCAGCAGGTTGACCTTGAGGCGGATGGCGCTTTCGTGGTGCGGATTGGCATGCAGCATCTTGGCCAGGCCATCGAAGCTGATGGGCGGCTCGTACCAGCGTCCGTTCCAGGCCGAGTGGAAATAGCCCATGAACTCGCGGCCATCCAACACCGGCACCGGATCCCCGAAGGTGAAGGCCTCGAACGAGGAAGCCTGTACCGCTTCCTGCTGGGTGGCGATGTTGCGCATCGGGTGGTTGGCGCCCAGGCGCTTCTTGGAAGGCATCAGTAAATCTCCACGAAACCGCCACCGGCACCGCCGGGGGCTTGGTCAAAATCGGTGAATTCAAGCCGGTCGAGGGCGTGCATGATCGCCCACGCCACGTCCGCGTGGCCGGTTTCCTTGGAGCGGCCGGCGGCGAAGGTGGCTTGGCGGCCGGATGGGGTGGTGGTCTGCTTGATGGCCATGAAGGCCAGCGCGATGTCCGACGAACCGGCGTCGAATTGCAGGCGCCGCTTGCTGACCAGCTGCTTGGCCTTCAGCACCAGGCGCGTCTTCACGTCCACCGAATAGGTGATCTCGCGCGCCGCCGGGAAGAACCGGCGTACCAGTTCGAACACGCCCTGGCCGATGGTGGTGCTGTCGATGCCGATGTGCTCAACATTGTAGCGCGAGCACAGGGTGCGGATGGCGCCGGCCTGGGCCTCCCAGTCGGCGCCGGTGACGAACAGCTTTTCCAGCACACGGAACAGCCCGCTGTTGGATCCGGGAAGCGGCGGCGCCACCACCACGATGGAGGCGTTGTCCCCCGACTTGGCCGGGTCGTAGCCGATCCACACCGGCCTGTCCCCAAAGGGACGCGCCGCCAGGGGCTCGAAGTCGCTCCACTCCTCCCAGCTGTCCACCATGCATCGGCGCAGCTCGTCAAAGCCGAAATAGCTGGCGTTGTCATCGACCCAGATCGCCATGAACAGGTTGGCGAAGTCCTGGTCGTTGTATTCGCGGCGCAGGGCGTCGATGTCGAACAGGTCACAGCCGCCGGCCGCCGCATCCTCGATGGTGACGATCTGCCGCCACATGCCATCCGGACAGACGGCGCCGTCCTTCAGCGCCGCATGGCTGACGTCGAATTCGACGCGGTCGGCCTTGGCCTTGCCCCGGTTGGCCCACTCACCCGACCAGAACCCATGGCTGTCGTGGCCGATGGTACTGGGG
>JAEZFE010000456.1 GCA_023437865.1 Pseudomonadota bacterium
TTGCGCCAGCACCGAACCGTCCACATAGGCGACCATGGAATGGATGACCGATTGCGGGTGGACGACGATGTCGATCTTGTCCTCGGGCATGGCGAACAGGTGATGAGCCTCGATCAGCTCCAGCCCCTTATTCATCATGGAGGCTGAGTCCACCGAAATCTTGGCGCCCATGGACCAATTGGGATGCGCCACCGCCTGCTCGGGGCTCATACCAGCCATTTCGTCGCGCGAGCGATTGCGGAACGGCCCGCCCGACGCGGTCAGGATGATCTTCTCAATCGTATCGGGCTGGTGCGATTCCAGCACCTGGAAGATGGCTGAGTGCTCAGAATCCACCGGCAGCAACGTCGCGCCATGGGCAGCCACCTCGGCCATCATCAACTGGCCGGCGCAAACCAGGCATTCCTTATTGGCGAGACCAATGACCGCCCCGCGGCGGACGGCGGCCATGGTGGGCGCCAAGCCGGCGGCACCGACGATCGCGGCCATGACCCATTCAGCGGGCAGCTCTGCGGCCTCAACCACCGCCCGGGCGCCGGCAGCAACGTGGATGCCGGTGCCAGCCAGCGCATCTTTGAGCCCGCCATAGGCGCTCTCATCGGCCACCACCGCCATGCGCGGCTTCAGGCGGCGGGCCTGATCGGCCAGCAGGTCAACGCTGGAATTGGCCACCAGGGCCTCGACCCGATACAGATCGGGACGCGCCTCGATCAACTCGACGGTATTGCGGCCGATGGAGCCGGTGGACCCGAGAATGGTGACGCCGCGACGGTCATCCACTGCCAACTCAAAACCCCATCATTGCCAATAGAGGACCACCGAGCCGGTGGCCAAAGACGCCAGGGCCACCGTGAGCGCCGCAGCCAGAAGGCCGTCGACGCGATCGAGCACGCCGCCATGGCCGGGGATCACATTGCTGGAATCCTTGACCCCGCAGCGGCGCTTGACCCAGCTTTCGAACAGGTCGCCGGCCTGCGCCACCACCGCCAGGGCACCGCTGACCAAAGTGATCACTACCGGATGGGGCAAGGACAGCACCAAAGCGGCGCCCAGCCCGACCGCTCCGGCCGAGGCTACGCCGCCGATGAGACCGGCCCAAGTCTTCTTAGGGCTCACCTTGGGAAGCAAAAGGGGGCCACCAATTGTCCGTCCGGCGGCATAAGCGCCGATATCGGTTGCCCACACCAACAGCAGTAGCCAGACCACGGTATGGAGCCCTTCGGCATCGTTGGCACGCAGCCAGACCAACGCCACCGACGGCAATCCCGCATAAAAAATGCCGAGGCCTGCCCACGTCCGCCCTAAGCGCTCTGGACGAGCAAGCACTGCGCCAACAATCGCCGAAACTATCACCAGGGCGATCGCCACGAGGGGATGGGAAACAGCCAGCAGAGCGGCGGCCAGGCACCCCGTCGCCCCTGCCCTGCCCGGCCAGCCGAAATGGCCGGTGAACATGCGGTCCCATTCCCAGCACATGACCGCAACGGCCAGGGCCACAAGAATCGCGAAGGCGTAACCGCCCCACCACGTCGCCAGCAGAGCCGGCGGCGCCATCACCAGGGCGGAAAGGGTCCGTAGGCCGAGCAAGTCAGCCGCCAGACGCGCCATAGCGGCGCTCGCGCCGACTGAAATCGCTGATGGCAGCCTCGAGTTCCTCGCGCCCAAAATCGGGCCATAGGACGTCGAGGAAGACCAGTTCGGCGTAGGCGCATTGCCACAACAGGAAGTTGGAAATGCGCATTTCGCCCGAGGTTCGGATCACCAGATCGGGATCCGGCATGCCGACGGTAAACAGGTTGCCAGCAAAGGTGGCCTCGTCCACTTGGCCGGGGCGCAGGCGCCCCTCGGCCACCTCGGCCGCAATGCGGCGGGCGGCCTCGACGATTTCCTGCCGGCCACCATAGGACAGCGCCAGCGTCAACGTCAGCGCGGTGTTCGCCGCGGTCTTGGCCTCCGATTCCTCGATCAGGGCCACGATGTCGGCGCTCAATCGAGAGCGGTCACCAATGATCTTGAGCCGGATGCCGTTCTTGTGAAGGTTCTTGACCTCGTTGCGCAAGTACAGGCGCAGCAGGCCCATCAGGTCGGTGACCTCGCCCAGCGGACGCTTCCAGTTCTCGGAAGAAAAGGCATACAGGGTCAGATAGGAGACGCCCATCTCGCGTGCCGCTTCCACCGTGCGACGAACCGCCTCGGCGCCCCGCTTGTGGCCGGCGGTGCGCGGCAGCCCGCGCGCCTTCGCCCACCGCCCGTTGCCGTCCATAATGATGGCGACGTGAACGGGCGGCAGCGGCACGGCGGCATGGGAGGTGGCGGCGGGCTCCATCTCCATCAGACCTGCATGATGTCCTTTTCTTTGGCGGCCAGCGACGAATCAATCTTCTTGATCGTCTCGTCCGTCAGAGCCTGGACTTCCTTCTCGTGCTTCTTGATGTCGTCTTCCGAAATGTGGCCGTCCTTTTCCAGCTTCTTCAGGCTGTCCATGCCATCGCGGCGGACGTTGCGCACGGCCACGCGGGCCTGCTCGGCGTACTTGCCGGCGACCTTCTGCAGCTCCTTGCGACGCTCTTCATTCAGCGGCGGGATCGGCACGCGGATCGTCTGACCGTCGGCCATGGGGTTCAGGCCCAGGCCGGCATCACGGATGGCCTTCTCGACCGCCTTGACCTGGCCCTTGTCCCAAACTTGCACGGTCAGCATGCGCGGCTCGGGCACGCCGACGGTGCCGCACTGGGACAGCGGCATGTGCTGGCCGTAGGCCTCGACCATCACCGGGTCGAGCAGGCTCGCAGCGGCGCGGCCGGTGCGCAGACCGCCAAATTCCTTCTTGAGGACCTCCACCGTGGACTCCATGCGGTGGGAGATGTCCTTCTTCAAATCGCTCCAATTGGTCACGGCCACGGGTCAGACCCCCTCTTTGATGATCGTGAAGCGCCCACGGCCCGAGACCACCTCGGCGAAGGCGCCATCCTGGTGCATGTCGAAGACGACGATCGGCACGTTGCTTTCGCGGCACAGCGAAATGGCCGAGGCATCCATGACCGCCAGGTCGCGGGCGAGCACTTCATGGAACGTGAGCGTATCGTACCGGGTGGCGTCCTTGACCTTCTTGGGATCGGCGGAATAGACGCCATCCACCTGGCTGGCCTTGAGCAGCGCATCGCAGCCCATATCGACGGCGCGCAGCGCGGCAGCGGTATCGGTGGTGAAGAACGGATTACCGGTGCCGGCAGCGAAAATTACCACCCGCCCCTTTTCGGAATGGCGGATGGCGCGGCGGCGGATGAACGACTCGCACACCGACGGCATGGGGATGGCAGATTGCACGCGGGTCTCGACGCCCTGGCCTTCCAGGGCGTTCTGCAAGGCCAGCGCATTCATGACGGTCGCCAGCATGCCCATATTGTCGGCAGCGGCGCGCTCCATGCCCTTGGCGGCACCCGAGATACCACGGAAGATGTTGCCGCCGCCGACCACGCAGCAGACCTCGACGCCGAGGTCGCGGACGGATTTCACCTCACGGGCGATGCGGTCGACGGTATCGGGGTCCAGCCCATAATCACGGGAGCCCATCAGCCC
>JAEZFE010000485.1 GCA_023437865.1 Pseudomonadota bacterium
GCCTCCAGCTTCGCCCACAGGCGCTGGTAAAAGTTCTCGTCGTGCTTGCCCGACTTCAGCACGCGCGGGTTCTTGCCGTGCACTTCCTCGAAGGAATAGCCGGTCAGGGCGGTGAAGGCGGGATTGACGAATTCGATCAGGCCCTGCGGATTGCAGATCATGATGCCGTCCAGCGACGCCTCGATGACCTGGCGGGCCAGGTGCAGATCGCGGCGCGACCGCAGCAGGGCTTCGTCGCGCTCGCGCAAGGCCTCATCCAGGCGCTGGACGTATTCGTATTGCAGGGTCGCCAGGATGTCCGAGAACGACAGCAGGCCCTTGAGGTTGCCCTCCGCGTCCTGGACCGCCACGTGGCGGATGTGGCGCTCCTCCAGCAGGTTGCGGGCCGACAGCAGGGAATCGTCGTCCTGAATGGCGATCAACGGGCGGCTGGCCAGCGCGTCCACGGTTGCCGGCATGGCGCCTTCGGCGGCGATGACGCGCACAAGGTCGCGTTCGGTGATGATGCCGGGCTCGCCGCCTTCGCCGGGCAGCACGATGGCGGCGTCGGTTCCCGCCGCACGCAGCCGGGCCACGGCCTCCTGCACGGTGGCGGTTGAAGGCACCGTGACCGTGGGGCGCGACACGCCCGACCGCACATTGCGCAGCACCAGGAAGTGCTCGACGCCATGGCGCAGAATCACGTCGGATTGGCTGATGATGCCGATGGGGTGGCCAGCTTCATCCACCACCACGAAGTGGCGCACGCCTTCCATCTGGAAGCGCAGCCCGGCATCGCCGACGGTGGTCTTGCAGTCGATGGTTTTGATGGGCTGGCTCATCACCGCCGAGATCGGCTGGTGGAAAGTTTCGGGATGGTCAAAGTCCACGGCCAGCGCATCGCGCTCGGTCCAGATGCCCACGGGGCGGCCGTCCTCGACCACCACGATCGAGCTGCAGCGCAGGGCCGCCATACGCCGCGCCGCCTCCAGCACCGGAGTATCCGGTGGGCAGCTCAGAATCTCTTTTTTGACGATACGCTCGATGGCGTGGTCGGAAGCCAAGATGGAGAGTCCCCAAAACTCACTCTGACCGGCAGTTTCCCGCTCTTGCCCAAAAGATGCAAGGTTGGCGTTGGGTTGAAGGGCGCGGTTTGCCTGGGCCCCGCCGTCGCCATTTCTGCGCGGGAAGTGCCCTGTGCGCTTTTCCTCCTTCGGATGAGACGTTTTTTCCTCCGGGAGGGCAGGCGACCCCGCCCTGGCGGTCTAGAACCTTTTGGACCTTAGGCGTGTTGGTAGCCGAGTAGGCCCCTGGGCCGATGCCGAGCCTGTTTGGCGAGAACGAGACCGGAGGACTCCCATGCAGCACCAAGACCTCGACCGGATCCGGGGGGTGAAGAGCCTGGATCCGATGTTCGGAAAGACGACGAAGTTATCGCGCGGCGAGCGCTTGACCCGGTGGGCCGACTTGCTCGACTCCCAGGCCGGGCGGCCGCTGCGGGCCCTTGAAGACGTGGAATATGTCAGCCCCGCCGTGCGGCGTGACATGCGCAAGGAAGATTCCCCCCTGGCGGTGGCTTTCGCCGATCCGGTGCTGCGCGCCGACGGTCTGGCCGGCGACCGCCTGGGTGACGCCATGGACTATTTCGGCCTGTCCGATCGCCAGGCTCACTGGCTCTTGTGCGACTGCCATTACGGTGGACGCATGACAGCGAGCGAGGTTGCCGCCCGGGTTCGTGACGAGGCGCGCCCGCTCTACGATATCCTCCGCCCGCAATTGTGGGCGTCACTGACCGGTGCCGCCGTGCTGGCCGGTGCGGTGGCCTCGGTGGCCCTGCTCTAGGGCCGATCTGGTACGCAAGGGCCCCGGGGCAACTGCCGCCGGGGCCCTTCGTGCGTCTTGGGCGTATGCTGCGGGCGAGATGCGCTAGGCGCCCCCCACCCCCTGGGTGATGATGCCGGTGCCGCCGCATTCATCGCACGGACGGCCGTTGATGCTGCCCCTGCCGCTGCACACCGGGCACAGGGCCTCGCCGGTGCCGGGCGTGCCAGGGGGGGCGACGTCGCCGGGCTTCATCTGCTTGGCATTGTCTGGGGGCTCTGGATGGTGGGGCATGACGGATCCTCCTCACGGGTTGGCCTAGTTCTTTGGACGTTATTCTCAAGGAGGATGTTCCCGGGGTGACGAGAGGGTAGAGATGGTCAGACCACCGGGGTAAAGTGCTCGGGCTTGGGGAGGCATTGGTGGAAGGGCCGGGCATGAACGAGATCGGTAGCAGGGCGGCGGGCGAGGTAGTCGATGAGCTCCGCCAGGAATTCATCGACGAGGCGGTGGAAACGCTGCAGGCCCTCGACGTCTCGCTCGAGGAGGGCAGGCACGGTCGGCTGGCAGGTGCGCACGTGGTGGACGAATTCCGCCGCGCCGCCGTTCGCCTGCGCGGCCCGGCAGGAAATTTCGGTCTGCGGACCCTCTCCACCATCGCGCTGCGGCTCGAGGATTATCTCGCCAATGCGCCTGCCGCATTGCCGCCCCGGGTGTGGGACGACCTTCAGCGTTTCCTCGACCTGATGTTGCCCCTGGCCGAGGGCCCCCGGTCCGAGGACACGGACCCCTCGACCCTGGTCCGCACCCTGCCGCCTCGGCTGGGATTCGAACTGGGCGACATCCAAATCCGCGCGGTCGAGGTGCTGCTGGTCATGCCCCATGGCGCGCAGACCCGATACGTGGAGCGTGAACTGCAGCAATGCGGCTACCGCGTCAGCGTCGTTGCCGACACCATCGAGGCGTTCGCGCATGTGGTCGGAGCCAAGCCCGATTTAATCGTCGTGTCGGCGTTGATGCCGCATCTGGACGGTATCGACCTCGCTATCGGTCTGTCGGCCATGCCGTCCACCCGCAATACCCCGATCGCCGTCATCACCTCGCTGGACGAGGGTGACGACCGCCTGTCCCTGCTGCCGAAAAAGATCCCGGTGGTCCACAAGGGGGCAAGCTTCGGTGATGATCTGTTCAC
>JAEZFE010000506.1 GCA_023437865.1 Pseudomonadota bacterium
ACCAAGGTCTCCGGCCTGGTGGTCGGAGCCGGGGACATGGGCGAACTGGTGGCCGAAAGCCTGCTGGCTGCGGGCCTTGGCCGCGTCGCCGTCACCGCGCCGCGCGCCAGCCGCGCCGAGGCGTTGGCGACTTCGCTGAACGGCCACGTGGTGCCGTTCGAGGATTTGAAGGACGCCATGGCCCAGGCCGATGTGGTGGTTGCGTCGGTGGGTGGGCGCAACGTGGTGGTGACGTCGGAAGCAGTCACCTATGCGCTGAAGAAGCGCCGCCGCAAACCCATCTTCCTGGTCGATGCCGGCATCCCCGGCGACATTGAGCCGGCAGTGAACCGGGTGGACGGTGCCTTCCTGTACGACCTGTCCGATCTGGAGCGGGTGGCGCTGGAGGGCCGTGCGACCCGCGAGCAGGCGGGCCGTGCCGCCTGGGCTATCGTCGACGACGAATTGGCCAATTTCCTCAAGGGGCGTGCCGCCCGCGTGGCCGTTCCCGCCATTGTTTCGCTGCGCCACCGCTTCGAGGAAGCCCGCGATGCGGTGCTGGCCGAGGCCCAAGGTGACGCCGATGCCGCGACCCGATTGCTGATCAACCGCCTGCTGCACGCCCCCACCGAGGTGATGAAATCGGTGGCCGCCGAGGGCGCCGAATGGCAGGCCATGGAAAAGACGCTGCGGAAACTGTTCCGCCTGGATTAAGTGCCACATTCCCTGGATCGTCATTCCCGCGAAGGCGGGAATCCATGGCGGTGCACTGGATCCCCGCTTTCGCGGGGATGACGAGAAGAGAGACGGAAAGAATGAACCTCGACCTTCACCTCGACAAAGTCCTCTATCGCTATGACGAGCTGCGCGAGTTGCTCGCCTCGGGCGACGGCTCGCAATTCGCCAAGCTCAGCAAGGAATTCTCCGAGTTGGAGCCCATCGTGGGGGCGGTTACCGCGCTCAAGAAGGCGCGTGCCGACATGGAGGAGGCCGAGGTGATGATGGCCGATCCGGAGATGAAGGATCTGGCCGAGGTCGAATATTACGACCTCAAGGAGCGCTTGCCCGGCCTCGAACGCGAGGTCCAGTTGATGCTGCTGCCCAAGGACGAGGCGGACGAGAAGAACGCCATCCTGGAAGTGCGCGCCGGCACCGGCGGCGAGGAGGCCGCCCTGTTCGCCGCCGAGCTGTTCCGCATGTACGAGCGTTACGCTTCGACCAAGGGCTGGCGCTTCGAGGTGATGGACGTCAACGAAACCGGGATCGGCGGCATGAAGGAGGCTTCGGCCACTATCACCGGCCGCAATGTGTTCGCCCGTCTCAAGTTCGAATCGGGCGTCCACCGGGTCCAGCGCGTGCCCGCCACCGAAGCCGGCGGCCGCATCCACACCTCGGCGGCCACCGTGGCGATCATGCCCGAGGCCGAGGAGGTGGACATCCAGCTCAACGAAAGCGATCTGCGCTTCGACGTCTACCGCTCCCAGGGTTCGGGCGGCCAGTCGGTCAACACCACCGATTCGGCGGTGCGTGTCACCCAC
This sequence comes from Pseudomonadota bacterium, assembly GCA_023437865.1. Lineage (GTDB taxonomy): Bacteria > Pseudomonadota > Alphaproteobacteria > Rhodospirillales > Magnetospirillaceae > Magnetospirillum. The sequence continues at coordinate 1,518 of JAEZFE010000506.1, forward strand.
ATCCCCACCGGCCTCGCCGTCGCCTGCCAGCAGGAAAAAAGCCAGCACAAGAACAAGGCTACCGCCTTGAAGCTGCTGCGCGCCCGCCTGTACGAGATGGAGCGCGCCGCCAAGGACGCCGAGCGCGCCGCCAACCGCAAGAGCCAGGTGGGCTCGGGCGACCGTTCGGAACGCATCCGCACCTACAATTTCCCCCAGGGCCGGGTCACCGACCATCGCATCAACCTGACGCTCTACAAGATCGACGATGTGATGAACGGTACCTCGCTGGACGAGGTGGTTGAGGCGCTGATCGCCGCCGATCAGGCCGAGCGCCTGGCGGACATGGCGTGACCGTTTCCGAAGCGCTCCGCCATCTGGCCAACCGCTTCGCCGCCGCCGGCATCGACACCGCGCGCCTGGATGCCCGCCTGCTGGTGGCGGAGGTTCTGGGCTGCGAGCCCAATGCGCTGATCACCCGCCCGGAAGCGCCTCTGTCGCCGGGGCAGGTGGAAAAATTGGAGGCGCTTGCCCTCCGCCGGGCGGCGCGCGAGCCCATGAGCCACATCCTTGGCCGGCGCGGCTTCTGGACCCTGGAATTGAAGGTCACCGCCGATACGCTCGATCCGCGCGGCGACACCGAGACGCTGGTCGAGGCGGTACTGGCGCGCATCCCCGACCGCTCGGCACCCCTGCGGGTGGTGGATTTCGGCATCGGCACCGGCGCCATCCTGCTCTCGCTTCTGAGCGAGCTGCCTAATGCCATCGGGCTTGCCGTGGACAAAAGCCCTGCCGCTTTGGCGGTGGCCGAACACAACGCCCTGGCCAATGGGTTGGGGGGCAGGGCGCGGTTCCTCCTTTCCGATTGGGGGAGAGGCTTGGACGAAAGGTTCGATGTAATCGTCTCCAACCCGCCCTATATCCCCGATCAGGACATCGACGGCCTGGAGCCCGAGGTGGCGGCCTACGAGCCCCGACTGGCCCTGGCCGGAGGCCCCGATGGGCTGGAGTGCTATCGGGCGCTGATCCCTGACATGGCCCGTCTGCTGGCGCCGCGCGGCATTGCCGCCGTCGAGGTGGGCGCGGGTCAGGCCGGGGCGGTCGGTTCGCTTTTCGAAGCGGCAGGGCTCAAGGTCGAGGGCACTGCGTGCGACCTCGCAGGGGTAGAACGCTGCGTGATCGCCCGCCACTACGGAGACATCTCCAAAAAGCCGTGAGCAGAGGCGAAAAAAGAGTTGGAAAGAGCCCTCTTCCCGGATAGGGTTGCCCCCGTCGAGCGCAACCAGACGAGGTCCGCGTCGAGCCGGTGGCTCCGCCCCTCTCCTTAGAGCGCCTTTCGATCCCTCCATCACCTATACCTCGATCGTTTTCCGAGGTCATGGTTGGACCCGGTTCCGCCGGGGTGATCGACTGGATAATATTGCACCAGGTATCAGGATGGCAGGACCCGTGAACCCGAAGCAACGCACCCGTGGCCGTGGCAATAACGGCGGTAATCCCAATCGTGGCAACTACAGCGGCGGCGGCGGCCATGGCGGTGGTCATGGCGGGGGAGGCGGCGGCGGCGCTCCGCGCCACATCAACGTGCGCACGCAGGTGTTCGATTCCAACGGTCCCGAGGGCCGCATCCGCGGCAACGCCCATCAGGTGATGGAGAAGTATCTGGCCCTGGCCCGCGATGCCTCGTCGCAAGGTGACCGCGTGGTGGCTGAGATCTTCTATCAGCACGCCGAGCACTATTTCCGGCTGATCAACGCCTACAATCAGAACAATGGCCAGAAGCGGCCGCAGAACCTGCCTACTCCCGCCGAAGACCAGAACGAGATGGTCGGCGACGACGAGGAGGAGGGTGGCAACGCCCAGGCGGCTCAGGTCGAAACCGACGAGCAGCCTGAAATTCAGGCCGAGCGCCCCGTCCGTGAGTTCCGCGAGCCGCGCGCCGACCGTGAACCTCGCGAGCCCCGCCCCGAACGTGAGCCGCGTGCCGAACGCGAACCGCGTGAGCCCCGGGCTGAGCGCGAGCCGCGTGAGGC
>JAEZFE010000551.1 GCA_023437865.1 Pseudomonadota bacterium
CTGCGCATGGCCATCGCCGCGCTCAAGATCCCCAGCGAGCTCGAACGCATCGCCGACCTGGCCGCCAATGCGGCCAAGCGCTCGCTGATCCTGAACCAGGCCGAGCCGGTGGGCCCCATGCGCGCGCTGGTGCGGCTGGGCAAGCTGGTGCAGACCCTGCTGTCCGACGCTTTGGGTGCGCTGCTGGCCCACGACGCGCCACGCGCGCTGGCGGTGCGGACCCGCGACCAGGAGGTGGACGACCTGTATTCCGGCCTGTTCCGCGAGATCCTGACCTACATGATGGAAGACCCGCGCACCATCACCGCCTGCTCGCACCTGATGTTCATCGCCAAGAACATCGAACGCATGGGTGACCACGCGACCAATATCGCCGAGATGACCTATTTCCTGGTCACCGGCAAATCGCTCAACGACCAGCGGCCCAAGCGCGACACCTCGGTGTTCGAGGGCGCAATGCTGCAGCATTAAAACAAAAACCCTCCCCCGGGCCACCGGGGGAGGGTTCTTCATCAGGCCAAGGGCCGAAGAAGCTTACTTCTTCTTCTTCTCGGCGCGCTTGATGGATTCCTCGATGATCTGCGCGGCCTTTTCCGGGCCGCCCCAGCCGATCACCTTGACCCACTTGCCCTCTTCCAGATCCTTGTAGTGAGCAAAGAAATGCTCGATCTGCTGGATCAGGGTGTGCGGCAGGTCGGTGTAGGACTTCACGTCGTCATAGAACGGGTGCAGCTTCGGGTGCGGCACGGCGAGAATCTTCTCGTCTTGACCGGCCTCGTCTTCCATCAGCAGAACGCCGATCGGACGCGAGCGCATCACCGAGCCGACGGCCACGCCGTGGCGGCCCACCACCATCACGTCCACCGGATCGCCGTCGTCCGACAGGGTGTGCGGAACGAAGCCGTAATTGGTGGGGTAATACATGGCGGTGTGCAGGAAGCGGTCCACGAACATGGCCCCGGATTCCTTGTCGATCTCGTACTTGACCGGATCGCCCTTCAGCGGGATCTCGACGTTCACGTTGATGTCGTTCGGGGGGTTCTTACCGATCGGGATCTTCTTGATGTCCATAGTTCTTATGATCCTTGTTCTTTGGTCAGGACGACCTCGGCATCCACATACTTGAATCCGCGGTCGCGCGCCACTGCGGCGTGCGTTACTTGGCCGCCATGGACGTTGAGGCCCGCGCGAAGATGCGGGTCCCCGGTCAGCGCGCCGACCCAGCCCTTGTCCGCCAGGGCCAGCACGAATGGAAGTGTCGCATTGTTGAGGGCGAAGGCCGAGGTGCGCGCCACCGCGCCCGGCATATTGGTGACGCAATAATGCACCACGCCTTCCTCGACATAAGTGGGCTGGGCGTGGGTGGTGGGGCGCGAGGTCTCGAAACAGCCGCCCTGGTCGATGGCGACGTCCACCACCACCGAGCCGTTGCGCATGCCGCCGATCAGCTCGCGCGTCACCAGCTTGGGCGCGGCGGCGCCCGGTACCAGCACGGCACCGACCACCAGATCGGCCTCCAGCACGAAATGTTCGAGCGCGTTGAGGTTGGCATAGGCCGTCTGCACCCGCCCCGCGAACATCTCGTCGATCTGGGCCAGACGCGGCAGCGACTTGTCGAGCACGGTGACCCGCGCCCCCAGGCCCACCGCCATGCGCGCGGCGTTGGTGCCCACCACGCCGCCGCCGATGATGGCGACGTTGCCCGGCGCCACCCCCGGCACGCCGCCCAGCAGCACGCCGATGCCGCCCTGCTCCTTCTCCAGGCAATGGGCGCCGACCTGGATGGACATGCGGCCGGCCACCTCGCTCATGGGCGCCAGCAGGGGCAGGCGGCCATAGCGGTCGGTCACAGTCTCGTAGGCGATGGCGGTGATTCCGGAATCGACCAGCGCCTGGGTCTGGTCGGGGTCGGGCGCCAGGTGCAGATAGGTGAACAGCACCAGCCCGGGGCGCAGATAGCCGTATTCGCCGGGCTGGGGTTCCTTGACCTTGACCACCATGTCGGCGGCGGCCCACACCTCGGCGGCGGTATCGAGCACAACGGCGCCGACCATGCGATAGGCCGCGTCGGGGCAGCCGATGCCGGCGCCCACATTGGTCTCGACCACCACCTCGTGGCCGTTATGGACCAGCTCGCGCACCGAGGCCGGAGTCAGGCCGACCCGGTACTCGTGCGTCTTGATTTCCTTGGGCACACCGATACGCATGGGGCACCTTCATTGCTCAGCGGAAACAATACCCCAAACCGAGCCCGGTGCAACCTGACGGTACTATGACGAACGCGGCGGGGCACCCTTACCGAAGTGGTGTGTACCCTGGCTTGTTGTCAGGTGGTCGCCGGTTGGGGCGCCGCCTGCGGAAAGCGTTTCATCATCCACACCAGCAGCATCAGGCTGGGCAGTGCGGTGAAGGCGGTGAAGACGAAGAACGGCGCCCACCCCATCATCTTGACCAGATGGCCGCTGAACCCGGCAAAGAAATTGGTGCCGAACGCCGCCAGCGCCGACAGCAGCGCGTATTGCGTGGCCGAGTAGTTGAGGTTGCACAGGCGCGAAATGTAGGCGACGAAGACCGCCGCCGCCATGGAACCGGTGACGTTCTCGACCGCGATGGTGGCGATCAGCGCCAGACGGTCGTGGCCCATGGTGGTCTGCCACGCATACATCAGGTTGGACGCCCCCTGCAGCACGCCGGTGACGAACAAGGCCCGCAGCAGTCCCAGCCGCACCGCCAGCACGCCGCCCAGCGCCAATCCCACCAGGGTGGCGCCGAAGCCGAACACCTTGCTGATGGCGGCGATCTCGTCATTGGTGAAGCCCATGGCCTTGTAGAACGGCGTCGCCACCGAGCCGGGAATGGCGTCGCACAATTTGTAGAGGATGATGAAGGCGAGAATGCCAAACAGCGCCATGCCCTGGCGGCGGAACATGTCGACGAAGGGCGAGGCCACCGCGTCGGTGAGCCAGGCACGGAGGCCGGCGGGCACCTCGGCGCGCTGGCCGGCACGGGGCTCGGGATTAAGCAGGGTGGCGGCCATGCCGACGCCCACCAGCGCCGCCATGACCATGTACACCTCGGTCCAGCCCATGACGTGCTGGGCCAGCGACAGGGCGCCGGCACCCGCCACCAACATGGCGATGCGGTAGCCGGTCTGCAC
>JAEZFE010000553.1 GCA_023437865.1 Pseudomonadota bacterium
CTGCGCATGGAGGCGGTGCAGAAGGAAGTGCTGGACGGCGTGGAAAAGACCCTGCGCACCGAGTTCATGAGCAACCTGGCCCGTACCCAGCGCCGCGATGCCCACGAGATGATGGCCGACATCTTCAACAATCTGGACCGCAACGCCGAGAACCGGTTCATGTCGGCCCTGGAGGAGCGCAACCGCGAATCCGCCGAGAAGATCAAGGCCCTCATGTTCACCTTCGAGGATCTGGTCCGCATCGACGCCTCCGGCATCCAGACCCTGCTGCGCCAGGTCGAGAAGGACAAGCTGGCGCTTGCCCTCAAGGGCGGTTCCGACGCGGTCAAGGATCTGTTCTTCAAGAACATGTCCGAGCGCGCCGGCAAGATGCTGCGCGAGGACATGGAGGCCCTGGGCCCCGTGCGCCTGCGCGACGTGGATCAGGCCCAGTCGCTTATCGTCGCCATGTCCAAGGAGCTGGCCGCTTCGGGCCAGATCGTCATCTCCGAAGGCCGCGAAGAAGACGAGCTGGTTTACTAAGCCATGTCGGCATACCGGAAATACATGTTCGACCTCGACTTCGACCACCCCGGCGGCCCCCATGCCGCCGAGCGTATGGCGGAGCCGGAGACCGAGGACATGCCCGAGGAGGAGGAGGAGGCACTGCCGCCGCCGACCTTCACCGAGGAGGAGTTGCAGTTGGCCCGCGAAGCCGCCTACGAGGAAGGGCGCCAGGCCGCCATCGCCGAGGCGCTGGAGCTCTCCGAGCGCCTGACCGCGCTGGCCATGACCAATCTGTCCGACCAGATGCCCAACGTCTTCCGCCAGCAGGAGGAAGCCAACGACGCCAATGCCCGGGCGGCATCGCGTGTCGCCCTGGCCGTGCTGAAGAAGGTGCTTCCCGCTGCCTGCGAGCGCTACGCCTTCGAAGAGGTCACGCGGGTCGTCGAGGACGTGGTCGGCCACCTGCTGGACGAGCCGCGCATCATCGTCAAGGCGGCCCAGCCGCTGGTGGAGGCGGTGCGCGAGCGGCTGGAGGCAGTGTGCGCAGCGCATGGCTTCGAGGGCCGCGTGGTGGTGCAGGCCGATGCCCGCCTCAGCCCCGGTGATTGCCGGGTGGAATGGGCCGATGGCGGCGCCGAGCGCGATCAGGCGCGGCTGATGGCCGACATCGAGGCCGCCATCGAGCGCAGCCTGGCCCCGCCCGAGCGTAGGGTCGAGGACCATGGAGAATTTGCCGGCACCTGACGGACCGGCATGTGAGCGATTTGTCAAAAGGTTCGGACGTAACATACCGCGTCCAAGAGAGAAGGGTCGGACCCATGGGCGATTTCGAGCTGAACGATTTCAAGGCCGAGGACGAGCACCGCGAGGAAATGCCCGACGGGCCGCGCTCGGCCCGCGACCTTGAGGCGGTCTACGACATCCCCGTGCAGGTTTCGGCCGTGCTGGGCAAGTCGAGCATGCAGGTGAACCAGTTGCTGAAGCTGGGCCGTGGCGCGGTGGTCGAGCTGGACCGCAAGGTGGGCGAAGCCATCGACATCTACGTCAACAACCGGCTGGTCGCGCGCGGCGAGGTGGTGGTGGTCGAGGACCGGCTTGGCGTGACCATGACGGAAATCATCAAAACCGACCGTAGCTGAGCCGCAATAGGGGACGGGATAAATGCGACTTCTGATCATCGGCGCCATGGACGGGCAGATCGGCGCAGCCAGCCAGATCGCCATGGGCCGTGGCGCCAAGGTCAGCTTGGCCGAGGATGTGGACCAGGCCCTGGACTTCGTCCGCGGCCAGGGTGCCGATCTGGTCATGATCGACGTGCGCCGCGACGTCCAGCGCCTGATCGAGAATTTCGAGGTCGAGCGCATCGTCGTGCCGGTGATCGCCTGCGGCATCGCCTCCGACGCCTCGGCGGCCGTGCGCGCCATCAAGGCCGGCGCCAAGGAATACATCCCGCTGCCGCCCGACGCCGAGCTGATCGCGGCGGTGCTGGCCGCCGTCACCGAGGAAACCCACGCCATCCTGTTCAAGGACCCGCGCATGGCCCAGACCATGAAGCTGGCCGAGCAGGTGGCGAATTCGCACGCCTCCATCCTGATCACCGGTGAATCGGGCACCGGCAACGAGCTGATGGCCCGCTTCATCCACAACAAATCCCTGCGCGCCAAGAACCGCTTCGTCGCCGTCAATTGCGCCGCCATCCCGGAAAACCTGCTTGAGTCCGAATTGTTCGGCCACGAGAAGGGCGCTTTCACCGGCGCCGTCGCGCGCCGCATCGGCAAGTTCGAGGAAGCCAACGGCGGCACCCTGCTGCTCGACGAAATCTCCGAGATGGACATCCGGCTGCAGGCCAAGCTGCTGCGCGCCATCCAGGAGAAGGAGATCGACCGGGTCGGCGGCAACCAGCCGGTCAAGGTGGACGTGCGCATCGTCGCCACGTCGAACCGCAACATGGAAGACGAGGTCCGCGCCAAGACCTTCCGCGAGGATCTCTACTACCGCCTCAACGTCGTCAACCTGATGCTGCCGGCGTTGCGCGAACGCCCGCTCGACGTCGCGCTGCTGGCCGATCACTTCATCAAGAAGTATTCGGAAAGCAACGGCATCGCGTTCAAGCCGCTATCGGCGGAGGCGCGGCAGATGCTGGTGCGCCATTCCTGGCGCGGCAACGTACGCGAGCTCGAGAACACCATGCACCGCGCCGTGCTGCTGGCCACCGGCAACGAGATCGGCCCCGACGCCATCATCCTGTCGGGCGGCCCCTTGGGCGGCACGCAGGACCCGGTGGTGGCTCAGGCCGCGTCGGCCGCCGCATCGGTCATCACCGGCGGCGCCAAGGCCAATTTAGTCGGCAAGACGGTGGCCGAGGTCGAGCGCGACCTGATCATCGACACCCTGTCGCATTGCCTGGGCAACCGCACGCATGCGGCCAACATCCTGGGTATCTCGATCCGCACGCTGCGCAACAAGCTGAAGCAATATTCGGACGAAGGCGTGCCGGTGCCGCCCGCGGGCGGCAACGAAGCCGCCGCGTTCTAAGGGGAGCCAGAGGTATGGCGGAGGCTCAAAGCGCGTCGGCGGCCGGCGTCAACGCCCGCGATCTGTGGTCCCGTTTGCAGCAGGCTATGCGCCGCGGCGACGTGGCCCTGGCCGTCGGCGTGCTGATGATCCTGGCCGCCCTGATCCTGCCTTTGCCGACCTGGCTGCTCGATCTGGGCCTGGCCTTCTCGCTCACCTTCTCGGTGCTGGTGCTGATGGTCGCCATCTTCATCGAGAAGCCACTGCAGTTTTCGTCCTTCCCCACCGTGCTGCTGCTGGCGACGCTGATCCGCCTGGCCCTGAACATGGGGTCGACCCGCCTGATCCTGTCGCATGGCCACGAGGGCGTGGAGGGCGCGGGCGCCGTCATCGCCGCGTTCTCCAGCTTCATCATGAGCGGCAATTTCGTGATCGGCATCATCGTGTTTGCGATCCTGGTGATCGTGAATTTCGTGGTCATCACCAAAGGCTCGACCCGTATCGCCGAAGTGGCCGCCCGTTTCACCCTGGACGGCTTGCCCGGTAAGCAGATGGCCATCGACGCCGACCTGTCGGCCGGCATGATCGACGAAGCCACCGCCAAGGCCCGGCGCAAGGAACTGGAAATGGAAAGCCAGTTCTTCGGCTCCATGGACGGTGCCTCCAAGTTCGTGCGCGGTGACGCCGTCGCCGGCCTGATGATCACCTTCATCAACGGCATCGGCGGCATGATCATCGGCATGGCCCAGAACGGCCTGTCGTTCAGCCAGGCCGCCGACTTCTACACCAAGCTGACCGTCGGCGACGGCCTGGTCACCCAAGTGCCGGCGCTGCTGATCTCGGTGGCCGCCGGTATGCTGGTCACCAAGGCCGGCGTGCACGAGGCGGTGGACAAGGCGCTTTATTCGCAGCTGGCAGGCTATCCGCGTGCGGTTGGTACCGCCGGCGGACTGATGGTGCTGATGGCGCTGGTGCCCAGCATGCCCTTCCTGCCGTTCTTCATGCTGGGCGGCGGCATGGGCGTGGCGGCGTTCTACCTTGACCGCCAGCAGCGCGCCAAGGCCGCCCGCGAGGCCGCACAGGCCCAGGAAAAGGAGCAGGAACAGGTTCCCGTCGCCGAAGAGCCCATCTCGACAGCGTTGCGCATCGACATGGTGCGCCTGGAGCTGGGCTACGGCCTGTTGCAGCTGATCAACAATCCCAAGGGCGTCAAGCTCACCGACCAGATCAAGAGCCTGCGCCGCGCCATGGCGTCCGAGGTGGGCTTCATCATGCCCAGCGTGCGCATCCAGGACAACATGCAGCTGCCGGCCAACACCTATGTGGTGTTCATCAAAGAGGTTGAATCGGGCCGCGGTGACCTGCGCCCCAACCAGCTGCTGATCATGGACCCGCGCGGCGACGAAATCACCCTGCCGGGCGAGAAGACCAAGGAGCCGACCTTCGGCCTGCCCGCCATGTGGGTGGATCCCACCAACCGCGAGGAAGCCCTGTTCCGTGGCTACACCGTGGTGGACCCGCCGACCGTGATCACCACCCACCTCACCGAGGTGATCAAGGACAACATGGCCGAACTGCTGAGCCATGCCGAAACCCAGAAGCTGCTGGACGAGCTCGACAAGGAGCACCAGAAGCTGGTCAGCGAGCTGATCCCCACCCAGATCACCGTGGGCGGCTTGCAGCGCGTGCTCCAGAACCTGCTTAACGAGCGCATCTCGATCCGCGACCTGCCCACCATCCTGGAGGGCATCGCCGAGGCGTGCAGCCACACCCGCAACGTGACCATGATCACCGAGCATGTGCGTGCCCGCCTCGCCCGCCAGATTTCGGACAGCAACACCGGTCCGCAGGGCTTCATCCCGCTGCTGATCCTGTCGCCCGAATGGGAGCAGGCCTTCGCCGACGCCCTGGTGGGCCCGGGCGAGGAGAAGCAGCTTTCCATGCCGCCGTCGCAGTTGCAGGACTTCATCACCAAGACGCGGCAGTGCTTTGAACGCTTCGCCATGCAGGGCGAGACCCCGGTGCTGCTGACCAGCCCCGGCGTGCGGCCGTATGTGCGCTCGATCATCGAACGCTTCCGCCCGATCACCGTGGTGATCAGCCAGGCGGAAATCCACCCCAAGGCCCGCATCAAGACTTTGGGGCAAATCTGATGACTGATGCCCTTCCCCTTCACTCGGTAAAGGCAGGCCTTCCATGAGGCTCAAATCCTTCACCGCGCCCACCATGGCCGAAGCCATGGAGATGGTCCGGCTGGAACTGGGCGACGATGCCATCATCGTCTCGACCCAGCGCGCCGCCGGCACCCGAGGCGTGCGCATCACCGCGGCCCTGGAGCCCAGGGATGCTGATCTGGCCGTCGCCGAGATGCTGGCGGAGGACCACCCGTCCTCGTCTGCCGAAACGGTCAAGACGGCGCTCGACACCCACGGCCTGCCGCAGCGTCTGCTGGAGCGCCTGGCCAACGCCGCCCGCACCGCCGAAATCTCCGACCCCACCCTGGCCTGCGCGGCAGCCTTGGAGGCGGGCTTCACCTTTGCCCACCTGCCGGAGCATTCGGCACCGCGCCCGTTCATGCTGGTCGGCCCGCCGGGATCGGGTAAATCCATCGCGGTCGCCAAGCTGGCGGCCCGCTCGGTGCTGAAGCAGCGCCATGTGGGCGTCATCACCTGCGACAATCTGCGCGCCGGCGCCACCGAGCAGCTGGCGGCCTTTACCCGTATCCTGGAGATCGAGCTGGTCAAGGCGCGCGGCCCCGACAGCCTGCGCAAGGCCGTCGAGTCGGCTACCGGCATGTACGACCTGATGCTGATCGACAGCCCCGGCCTTAATCCGTTCAAGCAATCCGACATGGATTACCTGCAGGCACTGATCGAGGCGGTGGACGTGGAACCCATTCTGGTCATGGCCGCCGGCGGCGACCCGGTCGAGTGCGGCGAAATGGCGGAGGCCTTCGCTGCCATCGGCGCAACCAGGCTGTTCACCACGCGGCTGGATACCACCCGCCGGCTGGGCGGCATGCTGGCCGCCGCCGAAGCCGGCCAACTGGCTCTGTGCGACGTTTCCGCCAGCCCCCATGTGGCCAGCGGCATTTCACCCATATCGGCCATTTCGCTGGCACGGCTGCTGCTGCCTCCGGCCCCCGACCCCTTACAACAAGACGAAAATCTCAGGACTGACGAGGCACACGCATCATGACGACGCCCGAAGCCCCCGCGCTCGCGCCCCGCCCTATCCAGCGCGCAAAAGGCCGTAACGTCATCGCCGTCGCCTCGGGCAAGGGCGGCGTCGGCAA
>JAEZFE010000109.1 GCA_023437865.1 Pseudomonadota bacterium
GGTGAAGCTGAACAAGAGCTTTGTCGGCGATGAACCGGGTATGCGCGTGGTGACCCCCGGCATGACGGTGCAGGCGGAAATCGTCACCGGCGACAAGACACTGCTTCAGTACATGCTCAAGCCCATCTTCACCCAGATGCAGCAGAGCTTCCACGAACGCTAAGGCGGCGCGGCGCCAACGCCCGGTCCTCCACGGCGACGCGCCACGCCAACAGGGCGCCGTTCAGCGTCGAGAACACCACCGCCACGCCCAGCGCGTCGAAGGCGAGGGGGAGCAGGGCGAGCTCGCCGGCTACCACCCAGTAATTGGGGTGGCGGATCCAGCGGTAAGGCCCCCGGCGCACCAACGGCGCGCCGGGAAGGGTGAGGATGCGGGTGGTCCAGAAGGAGCCCAGGCTGGCCATGATCCAGATCCGGGCCAGCATCAGCACACCGAAGGCGGCGAGGGGAACCGGGCGGGGCTCGGCATCCCACGGCACCACGGCAGCGAGGCTGAGCAGCCAGGCCGCATGCAGGACCACGAACAGCGTGTAATGGGACGCCCCCACCTCGACGGCGCCGCGCGCCAGCAGCCGGCGGGTGTTGGCCCTGGCATGGGCCAGTTCGACCAGCCTTTGCGCTATCACCAGGGCGAGGACGACGGTAAATGCGTTCATTCCGCCTCCAGCAGCAGGAAACCGGCGGTGAAGCCTGGACCCAGGGCTGCCGCCACTGATCGGCCGGGGATGCCGGCGGTCAACGCACGCTCCAGCACGAACATCACCGTCGCCGCCGACATATTGCCGTGATCACGCAGGACTTCCCGCTCAAGCGCCAGCGTGCCGGGCGCCAGGGATAGGGCCTCCTCCAGCGCATTGATCACGCGTGCGCCGCCAGGGTGGCACAGGAAGCGATCGGGGTAGGCCAGCCCGCTCCGCTTCAGCCAGCCATCGAGCGCGGGGCGGAAGTGATGCGCCACCAGCGGCGGAATGTCGCGTGAGAACAGCACGCCGAACCCGTCATCCTCGACATGCCAGCCCATGACGTCCAGCGAGCGCGGCCATGTGTGCTCGCCCCAGGCGGTGAGCGACGGGCCGTCAATGTTGGTTGACAGCAGGGCGGCGGCGGCGCCGTCGCCGAACAAGGCGGTGGCCACCATATTACTGGCGGAACGGTCGCCGGGACGGAACGTCAGCCCGCATAATTCGACCACCACCAGCAGCACCCGCTTGCCCGGCATGCTCCTAGCAAGAGTGGCAGCGCGGGCAAGGCCTAGAACTCCGCCGGCGCAACCCAACCCGAAGATGGGCAGGCGGGTGACGTCGGGCCGCAGCCCCAGCCGGTCGATTAGCAAGGCATCCAGGCTGGGCGTGCAGATGCCGGTGGTGGAAACCGCCACGATGGCGTCCACCTGGCCGATTGTGATCTCCGCTTTCCTCAGGCAGTCGAGGGTGGCGCTGGCGGCCAAACCGACGGCGTGCTCCACGAACAGGGCTGAGCGCTCGTGCCAGCCATGGGGGCGCAGATACCAGTCTAGCGGCACGCAGGAATGCCGCCGCTCGATGCCGGCATTGGCGAAGATGGGGCCGAGGCGGTCGAGCTCGTCGCCGAAAATCTGGCGTGCCAAGGCTGCAACTTCGGGTCGGCTGATCTCATGGGGCGGCTGCGCGGTGGCTATGGCCGAAAGGCGTGGCGGCATGAGGCATCCTTCGCGGCATGGTTGCGCCCCTGGCGGATATGGGGGGCGCGCGCCGGCGCGGCGAGGGCGACGGAAGGATTATGTTTTCCGAAGGCAGTTGCGCATGGGCGTGCGCTCGGCCATCCTTTGCGCATGAGCACCACCGAACCGATCGTCCCGCCGCCCGCCGAGCCCGAACCCCTGCATCTGGGCCTTGGCGCCCGATTGCGGGCCTATTTCTTCGCCGGCATTCTGGTCACCGCTCCGGTGTCCATCACGTTTTACATCGCCTGGCAGTTCGTCAAGTTCATGGACGATCAGGTCTCGCCGCTCATTCCACCTGCGTTCAACCCGCAGAACTGGGGAATTCCGGGTTTTGGCCTGGTGCTGGTGGCGGTGTCCCTAACGCTGATCGGCGCGCTGACCGCCGGTTTTGCCGGCCGGCTGCTGGTACGGGTGTACGACGCCGTGCTGGAGCGCACGCCGGTGCTGCGCGGGATCTATTCGGCGGTTAAGCAGATTTTCGAGACCATGCTGGCGCAGAAGGCCAATGCGTTCCGCGAAGTGGTGCTGATCGAGTATCCGCGCAAGGGCATCTGGACGATGGGCTTCATTACCGGCACCGCCAGCGGCGAGGTCGGGGACATTTTTGACGAGGAAATGGTCAACGTTTTTGTGCCGACCACGCCCAACCCCACCTCGGGCTTCCTGCTGTTTTTGCCGCGCCGTGACGTTCATGTGCTCGACATGAATGTGGAGGAGGGGCTGAAAATGGTGATCTCCACCGGTATCCTCACCCCGCCGGTCAAGCCAAAGGCGGTGGAAGTCAGCCGGAGCGCAGTGTCCTGACCGCCGCGTCGCGGTCAAACAGGTAGAGCAGCACCCGCAGCGCCTCGCCCCGCGGACTTTTGAGCTCCGGGTCCCGGTCCAGGATCAGTCGAGCGTCGTCTCGTGCCGCCGCCAGCAGCTCGCCGTGGATCGACAGGTCGGCCAAGGCGAATTCCGGCAGACCGCTCTGGCGGGTCCCCAACACTTCGCCGCCCCCGCGCAGGCGCAGGTCTTCCTCCGCGATCAGGAAGCCGTCTTCGGTGGCGCGCATGATCTCCAGCCGGGCTTTGGCAGTCTCGGACAAGGGGGCATCATAGAGCAGCTGGCAGGTGGACGCGCCCGAACCGCGTCCGACGCGGCCGCGCAGCTGGTGCAACTGGGCCAGGCCGAAGCGCTCGGCGTGCTCGATGACCATGATGGTGGCCTCGGGCACGTTGACGCCCACCTCGATGACCGTGGTCGCCACTAGAATGTCGACGTGGCCCTCGGCAAACTCGGCCATCACCTTGTCCTTCGCCGGCCCCTTCATCTTGCCGTGAACCAGTCCGACACGGGGGCCGAAAATGTCCGTCAGGTGGCGGTGGCGCTCGTCAGCGGCGGCCAAGTCGGAATTCTCCGATTCCTCCACCAGCGGGCATACCCAATAGACC
>JAEZFE010000125.1 GCA_023437865.1 Pseudomonadota bacterium
GACAACGTCGCCCTGGGGCTGGAGGCGCGTGGTCTGCTCAAGAGCCAGCGGTCGCGGGTGGACGACGCGCTTAAGCTCGTCGGCCTGTCGGCGTTCGCCAAGGCGTATCCGCACCAATTGTCGGGGGGCATGGCTCAGCGTGTCTCGCTGGCCCGCGCGTTGGTGAACGACCCGCGCCTGCTGGTGCTCGACGAGCCCTTGGGCAAGCTCGATTCGCTCACCCGTCTGACCATGCAGGGGGAATTGGTCGAGCTGTGGCGCCGCACCGGCTTCACCGCGCTCCTGGTCACCCACGATGTGGAGGAGGCGCTGTTTCTCGCCAACCGCGTGCTGGTGTTCAGCGAACGCCCCGCCCGCATCATCGCCGATTTCAAGGTGAACCTCGCTTACCCGCGCCATCGCGGCGATTCGCAGATCACCGAACTGCGTCACGAAATCATGGTCCTGCTGGGCCTGGGCGCCAATTGGTAGCCGTTTCATGAAAGAGAGGGGACATGACGACTTTCAAACTGACGGCCCTGTTAGCCGCCGCCGCCGCCGCTGCCGCCTTCGGCCTGGGCCTGTCCACCACGGCGTCCGCCGATGAGCTGCGCATCGCCAGCCAGCCCTTTCCCATCTACGCGCCGCTGTTCGTCGCCAAGCAGAAGAAGTGGATCGAGGAGGAACTGAATAAGGTCTCGCCCGGCACTTCGGTGAAATGGACCTCGTTTGCCGCCGGCCCGCCCATCAACGAATCCTTCGCCGCCGGCCAGCAGGATGTGGGCGTGGCGGGTGATACCCCGGCGCTGGTCGGCAAGGCCGCCGGACTTGATACCAGCATCATCGCCATCACCTCGGACGGCCCCAAGGCCTTGGCCGTGGTCGTCGCCGAGAAGTCGCCGTTGGCCTCGCCCAAGGACCTCAAGGGCAAGAAGGTGGCGGTGACCAAGGGCTCCTATGCCCACCACCTGCTGGCCCTGGTGCTCGAGCAGGGCGGGCTTTCCTTCAACGATGTCGAACTGGT
Organism: Pseudomonadota bacterium; assembly: GCA_023437865.1. Taxonomy (GTDB): domain Bacteria; phylum Pseudomonadota; class Alphaproteobacteria; order Rhodospirillales; family Magnetospirillaceae; genus Magnetospirillum. Next base: position 1,004 of record JAEZFE010000125.1, read on the forward strand.
CAACCTGCCGGTAGCCGAAATTCCGCCCGCCATCATTGCCGGCACCATCGATGCGGGCGCGGTTTGGGAGCCGGTGCTCACCCGCTTCGAGAGCCAGAAGGCCATCAAGGTGCTGGCCGACGGCACCGGCATCAAGAAGGGGGTGCTGGTGCTGTTCGCCGACAATGTGTTCCTTAAGGCCAAGCCCGAGCAGGCCAAGGCGCTCTTGCGTGCGTACAAGCGAGGTGCCGAGTTCGTACGCGCCGACATCAAGGCCGCCGCCGAGATCATCAGCCCTGAGGTCAACCTGCCGCCTGATCTGCTGGTGACGGTTCTCAACCGCATCAATTTCGATCCCGTCATCCACGATGAAGACGTGGGCGAGATCAAGAAAACCGAGCAGTTCATGCGCAGCCACGGCCTTCTCAAGGCATCGGTGGATGTGGACCGCTTCTTCAACCGCGCCATCGGTGCCGAAGCGGGGCTGAAATGAGTGCCAGCCTGGCCGTGCACACGTCGGCAGGTGGGGGCATCCGCGGAGCGGGGGCGGGGGCGTTGCGCCCCTCCCTCGGCCGGCTGGGGCGCGCGGTCCTCACCGTGGCGTTGCCGCTCGCTCTGGTGGCGCTATGGCAGGGGGCGTTCGAACTGGGGCTGGTGCGGCCCATCCTGCTGCCGCCGCCGTCCAAGGTGGCACTGGCGTTCTGGCACCTGACCGCCAGCGGCGAGTTGCCTGTCCATCTCGGCGTCAGCCTGCTTCGTGTGCTGGAAGGGTTCGTGGTGGCTGGCGCAGCCGGTCTTGCCCTGGGGACCGCCATCGGCCTGTCGCGTACCTTCGACCGACTGACCGACCTTACCATTCAGTTGGTCAAGCCGATCCCGCCCATCGCTTGGATTCCGCTGGCTATCCTCTGGTTCGGTATCGGCGAGGCGGGCAAAGTCTACATCATCTTCCTAGGCGCCTTCTTCCCCATCCTGGTCAACACCATCGACGGCATTCGCCAGACTGACCATCGCTACGTGGAGCTGGCACGCATCCTGGAAGTCAGCCGCGCCCGGTTCATCCGCCAGGTGGTGCTGCCCGGCGCGCTGCCGGCCATCATGACGGGCCTCAGGGTCGGGCTGATGGTGGCATGGATGTGCGTGGTCGCCGCCGAGCTGATCGCCGCCTCGTCGGGTGTTGGCTACCTGATCATGGATGCCCGCCAGATGAGCCAGACCGATCAGGTGCTGGTCGGCATGATCACAATCGGTGCCATGGGCAAGCTGCTGGACGTGGTGCTCAAAACCGTCGAACGGCGGCTGATCACCTGGAAAACCGCCTATTCGGGGAGATGAGGCCATGGCCGTTTCCGCCGCCCGCGCCCAGGATCTGCATATCGGGCCGCTTTCGAAGACCTTCGCGCTCAAGACTGGCACGGTCCGGGCGCTCGACAACATCACGCTCGACATTCTGGCTGGGCGCTTCGTCAGCATCGTCGGCAGCTCTGGGTGCGGCAAGAGCACGCTGTTGCGCATCATTGCCGGCCTTGAAGGCGACTATCACGGGCCTGTCACCCTGGGTGGCCACCCCATCGGCGGGCCGGGGCTGGACCGGGGCGTCATCTTCCAGGAACACCGGCTGCTGCCGTGGCTGACCGTGGAGCAGAACATCGCCTTCGGCCTCAAGCATCTAGACAGGCACGAGATCGCCCGCCGGGTCGAGGCCCAATTGGAACTGGTTGGGCTGGCGGGCTTCGCCAAGGCGTATCCGCACCAATTGTCCGGCGGCATGGCGCAACGCGTCGCCATCGCCCGGGCCCTGGTCAACCGGCCGCAGGTGCTGTTGCTGGATGAGCCGTTCGGCGCGCTGGACGCCATGACCCGTATCCAGATGCAGCAGGAAATTCTGCGCATCTGGGAAGTGGAGCGCACCACCATGGTGCTGGTCACCCACGACATCGACGAGGCGGTTTTCCTCGGGGATGTGGTGGTCATCATGTCGGCCCGTCCCGGCACCGTAAAGCGGGTCCTGCCGGTGCGCCTCAGCCGCCCGCGCGATCGCTCGAGCGCCGACTTCGTGGCGCTGCGCAAAGAAATCTACCGCGAATTCTTCAGCGAGGCGGACCACCCGTTCGCCTACGAGATTTAGAGAGGGGGATCATTCATGAGCTTCTATCGCGACTTCAACGACAAGACCGCCATCGAGGGCTGGAATACCCGTGCCCGACCGACATACCGCACCATTGGTGTAAAGCCCCTGTCGCCCGCCC
>JAEZFE010000128.1 GCA_023437865.1 Pseudomonadota bacterium
CGCTTCCTCGCCGCCGCCAGCCATGACCTGCGCCAGCCGCTCCAGGCCATGGCGTTGTTTGCCTCGGCGCTGGATCACCACGTCAGCACCGCCCAGGGGCACACGGTGCTGAAGTCGCTGAAGGCCAGTCTGCGCAGCATGGAGGAGATGTTCGACTCCCTCCTGGACATGTCCAAGCTGGATGCCGGGGTCATGAAGGCCGAACCTCAGGTGTTCCTGATCAACGACATCTTCGAGGATCTGGAGATGACCTATGGCTCCCAGGCCGAAGCCGCCGGACTTGAATTTAGGGTAGTGCCGTCAAGCGCTGCAGTGCGCAGCGATCCGCGCCTCCTGGCCCGCATCGTCGGCAACTTCCTGTCCAACGCCATCCGCTACACCCATCAGGGGCGGATTCTCCTGGGTGTGCGCCGACGCGGCGGCCGGCTGCGGATTGGCGTCTACGACACGGGGCCGGGCATTCCGGAAAGCCAGAGGTTGGACATCTTCCGTGAATTCCGCCAGGGCGCCGCGCCCCCCAACATGGCCGGACGTGGCGCCGGCATGGGACTGGGCCTGGCAATCGTCCAGCGGCTGTCGCGCTTGCTTGGCCACGGCCTTGATGTACGCAGCGTCGAGAACAGAGGCTCGATGTTCGCTGTGGAGGTGCCGTTGGCTGAGGAAGACCTGCCCCGCGAGGATGGCGGTGACGGGGAAGACGAGGTCACCGATGTGGCCGGCATGTGCGTCGTGGTCGTCGACGACGACCGTGACATCCAGGACGGACTAACCCTGCTTCTCGAGGAATGGCGTTGCCGTCCGGTCGTCGCCTCCACGACCGAAGAAGTGCTGGCTGCCTTGGGTGAAAACAAACCCGACGTGATCCTGGCCGATCTTCACTTGCATGGCCCCAACGCCGGTATCGCGGCCATCGCCACCATCCGCAACCAATCCGGGGTTTATGCGCCGGCGTTCCTGTTCACCGGCGATACCGGCACGCCGCCGGAGCTGGAGGACGCCCGCGTACTTCGAAAGCCCATGGACCCCGCGCGGCTGCGCGTGCTGCTGGGCCAGTTGCACGGCAAGGGTTAGAGCGCGCGCAGCGTCGTCAGCAAATCGGCTATACCATGCGCCCCCCGGAACCGCTGGTGCCCTTCGGGCGCATCTGCCAGTTCGTGCACCCAGGTGGTGGCGTAAGGCACGTGAACGGCCCATCCACCGGCGGCCAGCATGGGCAGGATGTCGGAGCGCACCGAATTTCCCACCATGACGGTTTCCTCAGGCGTCAAGCCGTGGCGGGCCATCAGGCGGGTGTAGGTGGCCTCATCCTTCTCACTGACGATCTCGACTGCATCGAACAGATGGGCCAGACCCGAGCGGGCCAGCTTGCCCTCCTGGTCGAACAGATCACCCTTGGTGATCAGCATGACGCGGTAACCGGCATCGCGCACCGCCGTCACCGCCTCGGCCACGCCGTCGAGCAGATGGACCGGATGGGCCAGCATGTCCTTGCCGCGATCGATGAATTCCTGGATCACGGTGTTGGGCACGCAGCCATCCGAGACCTGGATGGCCGTTTCGATCATGGACAGCACGAAGCCTTTGATGCCGTAGCCGAACAGGCCCAGATTGGCGACCTCGGTGGCGGTCAACCGCTCGCCCAACAGGGTAGGGTCGGAATAGGGCGCCAGCACCTCCTGGAACCGTTGGGTCGAGGCCCAGAACAAGGGTTCGTTGTGCCCCAGCGTGTCGTCGCCGTCGAACGCGATGGTGCGGATCATGCCAGAGCCCGCACCAGCCGGTCGAAACCCGCCTCGTCCACCGGCAGGCCGAACCGCAGCCAGCTCGGCGCGTAATCGAAGGCCCGCACCAGGATGCCGGCACGGCCCAGACGGTCGTAAACCTCGGCCGCGCGCTTATGCTCTGCCAGACGGAACAGCGACGTGCCGCCGACGATGCGCAAGCCGGCACCTTCCAGCACGGCATCGAGCCGGCCCGACCATGCCGCCAGCCGCGCCGCCGTCGCTTCCGCCCAATCATCGTCGTCAAGCGCCTGGGCCCCCATGGCCAAGGCGGGTCCAGAGACCGGCCACGGCCCCATCTGGGCGGCGAGCGGCGCCAGCACTTCGGGCAGCGCCAGGGCAAACCCCAGCCGCAGCCCGGCCAAGCCATAAAACTTGCCGAACGAGCGCAGCACCACCAGACCGGGCCGCAAGGACGGCGCCACCGACAGCGCCGGCACCATGTCTCCGAACGCCTCGTCCACCACCAGCAGGCCACCGCGCGCGGCTTGCGCATCGGCCAGGGCCAGCAGGCGGGCGGGCTCGACCACACGGCCGTCGGGGTTGTTGGGATTGACCACCACCATGACGTCCGCCTCGCCCTCCACCAGCCGGTGGCCGGCGGCTTCCCAGGCGCGGGCATGTTCGCCATAGGTGGGCGCGGCCACGCATACCGTGCCCGGCGCCCGCAGCCGCGGCAGCGCCTGAATGAGGGCCGAGGTGCCGGGCGCGGCCAAGACG
>JAEZFE010000196.1 GCA_023437865.1 Pseudomonadota bacterium
TCCAAGGCGTGCGCCTGTTTCTTGACGTGCTCGGCGGGCGTCTGGCCGACCCGGTTGACCGCGCGGTGCTGGACAAGGCGGTCAACGCGCTGGAGGGGGCTGAGGCTCTGCTGTCCACTCTGCGCGACGTCTCCATCCTGGAGGCCGGTCTGGTGCCCGCCGCTCCGTGTCCGGTGCGGCTGGAGAGCCTGATGGCTGAACTGGTCAAGGAATTTGAGGGTCTGGCGGCTGCGCGTGGGCTAGTGCTCATTGCCGTGCCCAGCACTTTGACCGTGTACACCGATCCGATGCTGCTCGCCCGCATGCTGCGCAATCTCTTGAGCAACGCATTGCGCTACACCCCGCAGGGGCGCGTCTTGCTGGGCTGCCGCCGGCGGGGACGCAGCGCGGTGATCGAGGTGTGGGATACCGGTCTAGGCATTCCCGAAGACAAGCTGGACATTGTTTTCGAAGATTTCGTCCAGATCGGCAATCCCGAGCGCGACCGCTCCAAGGGTCTGGGCCTGGGCTTGGCCCTGGTACGCCGCATGGCCGCCCTGCTGGGCCACCAAGTCAGCGTGCGCTCGCGGCTGGGACGCGGCACCGTGTTCTCCATCCAGGTGCCTCTGGCAAACACCCACTCCCTCAGGTGAATGGCGATGCACCGCGAGGCGGGCCAACTCTTCATGAGTGGTCAACCCAAGGAGTGCCGGTCATGGCGAATGCGTCTTTGCCTCCCTCGAACGTGGTCGGAGCCGGCGGGAGCGCCGGAGGTGGGACTGCCGGAGCGAGCGGCGGCACCGGCACGGCGGATTCAGCGGCCAGCAGCGGCGATAGTTTTCCGGTGCCGTTCGAGGTGGTGAAGGTGGATGGCACCCCCGCCAACGATGTGCTGATCGGCACCGCCGATAACGAAGAGATGCAGGGCTTTCGGGGGGACGATGTGCTGTTCGGCGGTGCCGGCGACGACCGCTTGGACGGCGGCATCGGCAACGACCGTTTGGAGGGTGGACCGGGTTTCGATTCCTACGACGGCGGGCCGGGTTCCGATACCCTGACATTCTCGGTCAATGACGGGCCCGCTAATGTTGATCTGCAAAACGCGTCGGTGGTTTCGACCGGCGTGTTCGAATTCGTCACCGAGGTGGAGAACGTCAGCGGTTCGGTGTTCGGCGACACCCTGCTGGGCGATGACAACGACAACGTGCTGCTTGGGGGCTCGGGCCTGGACCTGCTGGGCGGGCGGCTGGGCGATGACACGCTGGACGGCGGCAAGGATGGCGCCTACGCCACCTGGGCCGGCTCCGAAGGGGCGGTCAGCGTTGATCTCGACCAGGGCACTGCCGCCGAGTGGGACGGCGGCCAGGACACGCTGGTCAACATCATCGGCGCCATCGGCACCGATCACGACGACACCTTGGCCGGCAATGCCGCCGCCAACCGGCTGGAGGGCGGCGCCGGTGACGACATCCTGCAGGGTCGGGCGGGCGACGACGTGCTGGTTGGCGGCGACGGAGCCGACACCTTGCAAGGTGGTGCCGGCAACGATACCGCCGATTATTCCGGCGCCGGGCCGGTGCGGATCAGCCTGCAATCGGGTGACGCGAAAGATTCCTCAGGCGCGACCGACAATATTTCGGGGATCGAGAACATCATTGGGTCGCTGTCCGACGATCTTCTGGTGGGCAACGCCCAGGCCAACATTTTGATAGGTGGGGTGGGCGCCGACACGCTACGCGGCGGTGCCGGGGCCGATACCTTCGTCTTCAACGACCGCCTGGACTTCGGCGACACCATCCGCGACTTCGAGAGCGGTCTCGACCGGATCGAGATTGCCGGCACCGGCACGATTCGATTCGAGGATGCCTCCAATCAGCTGATTTGGCAGGCGGATGCCGATGCCGACCCGGTCGTCGTCGCCATCGTGCAGGGCGATTCGGTTGCCAACGGCGACGTACTGTTCGTCTGAGGGGTTACTTCTCCAGGACGTTCACCCGCATGGGCTGGTCGAAGCGCCAGCCCTCCGCGGTACGGGTGCCGTTGGCTTCGAACAGCGCCTTAAGATCGTCTGCCATGGCATCGAAACGCTCTTCACGCTCGCTGTTGGCCGAGACGATGCGGTCGCGGAAGGCGGCGAAAGTCTTCATCTCAACGGTGTGGAGGTAGCGGAACTCGCGCGCCATCCTCAGTTGCGGACAGGCCTTCAGCGCTTGATAGGCCAGGGCGCGCACCTCGGTCTCGTCGTCCACCGGGCGGCAGGTTTCGAAGAACTTGCCCTCGGCGATGGGCTCGGAAATGTAGACCTGTCCACCGGGTTTGAGCACCCGTGCGGCTTCCTCCAGCGCCTTGCCCATGAAGGCCTGCGGCACGTGGTGAAGGGAGTTGAAAAACACCACGTAGTCGAAGCCGCCGCTGGGGGCGGGCAGGGACTGGCCCACGCCCTCGACGATCTCGACATTCGCCGCCGGCTCGCCGGAGCGGGCCTTGGCGAGTTGGCGCGGGCTGCATTCCACGCCGAGGACACGGGCGCCGAACTTGGCCATGCGGCGGGCGAGTGCGCCATCGCCACAGCCCACATCAATGACACGCTTGCCATCCAGCGCCAGGGTCTCCACGATCACGTCCGCATTGTGCCGTCTGTCCATGGGCATGCCCTCCTCATTCATTAATCCTGCTTAATCGATGCCCAAGCACCCTGTCGACCCCTACCATGTGGCTATCGTGCTCGGCGCCCGAATCGAGCCTGACGGCACGCCGTCGCCCGCCATGGTGCGCCGGGTGGCGTTGGGCGTGGAATTGCTGCATCAGGGCAGGGTTAGGGCGCTTCTGATGACCGGCGGCGCAACGACCTCCGCCCGGCCCGAGGCTTGGGCGATGCGCGACCTCGCCCTTGCCGCCGGGGCACCGGCGCAGGCGGTGCATGTGGAGGACAAGGCGCTCAACACCATCCAGAACGCCCTGATGTCAGCGCCCTTGGTCCGGAGCATGGGGTGGAACCGCCTGTTGGTGGTCACCGACACCTTCCACACCCTGCGCGCCAGCTACATCTTCCGCCGCTTCGGCCTTGCCGTGGATCTGGCCGGCGCACGCCCCCAGGCTCCAACCGCCGATTGGTGGCTGGCCCATCTGCGCGAGGTGGCGGCGCTGCCATGGACGGTGCTGCGGGTGGAGAGGGCGCTGCACCGTGGATGAATTCCTGGCTGCCATGGATCGGCTGGGTCCGTTCGAGCCCGTCCCGCGCATCGCGGTGGCGGTGTCGGGCGGTGCCGACAGCCTGTGCCTCGCGCTGTTGGCCCATGATTGGGCACAGGCCAGGGGCGGCGCGGTGCTGGCGCTGACTGTGGATCACCGCCTACGCCCCGGATCGGCGGACGAGGCCGCCCGTGTTGGCCACTGGCTGGCGGTGCGTGGCATCGAGCACCGCGTTCTGCCGTGGGACGGTCCCAAGCCCGCCGCCGATGTCCAGGCCGAGGCCCGTGCCGCGCGCTACCGCCTGCTGGAGGCGGGGTGCCGGGACGCGGGGATCCTGCATTGCCTGTTGGGCCATCACCGCGAAGACCAGGCGGAGACCTTGCTGCTGCGGCTGGGGCGGGGCTCTGGGGTGGATGGGC
>JAEZFE010000275.1 GCA_023437865.1 Pseudomonadota bacterium
GGCCGGGCGGGCTGGTGCTGGCGGCGCTGCTGGTGGGGGTGGCGGTGGTGGCGTGGATGGCACGGGCGCTGGGCGCCCGGACGTCGCTGTGGCTGGTGCCGGTGCGCGACCTGCTGAGCCTTGCCCTGTTCCCCACTGCCTTGGGCCGGCGGGTCGCCTGGCGCGGGCGGCGCTACCGGATCGCGCGCGGCGGCATGCTGGAGGCCCTGCCATGATGAAGACGCTGTTCCTGAACCCGCCATCCTATGAGGGGTTCGACGGCGGCGCCGGCTCGCGCTTCCAGGCGCGCCGGGAAATCCGCTCGTTCTGGTACCCCACCTGGCTGGCCCAGGTGGCGGCCCTGGTGCCGGAATCCAGGCTGATCGACGCCCCGGCGCGCGGCCTGACGCTCGACGATATCGCCCCTATGGCCGCCGAATACGAGCTGGCGGTGCTGTATGTCAGCGCTCCTACCTTCGCCACCGACATGGCGATGGCGGCCCGGCTTAAGGAGGTCAACCCGCTGCTGATGGTGGGCGCCGTCGGCGCATTGAGCGCGGTGGACCCCGAGCGGGTCCTGAACGCCTGCGCGGCGATGGATTTCGCCGCCCGCCACGAATTCGACTTCACCATCCAGGAGATTGCCGAAGGCCGGCCCTTCGCGGCAGTGGACGGCATTTCGTGGCGCCAGGACGGGCGGATCGTCCACAACCCGGACCGCGCCCTGATCCACGACATGGATGCCCTGCCCTTCGTGGCGCCAGTCTACGATCGCGAGCTGGTGATCGAGGATTACTTCATCGGCTATCTGCACCACCCCTATATGTCGCTCTACACCGGGCGGGGCTGCCGTTCGAAATGCAGCTTCTGCCTGTGGCCGCAGACCATCGGCGGGCGGGTCTACCGCACCCGCAGCGTCGGCAAGGTGCTTGAGGAGGTGGCGCTGATGCGCGGCCTGTTCCCCCAGGTGAAGGAGTTCTTCTTCGACGATGACACCTTCACCGACGACCGCCCGCGCGTCGAGGCCATCGCCCGAGGCCTGGGCGCCATGGGGCTGACATGGTCGTGCACCGCCAAGCCAAACGTGCCGTACGAGACGCTGAAGGTGATGCGCGAGAACGGGCTGCGACTGCTGCTGGTGGGGTATGAATCGGGGGCCCAGCAGATCCTCAACAACATCCGCAAGGGCACCCGCGTCGACATCATGCGGCGCTTCACCGCCGATTGCCACCGCCTGGGCATCCTGATCCACGGCACCTTTATCCTGGGCCTGCCCGGCGAAAGCCGCCAGACCATCCGCGACACCATCGCCTTCGCCAAGGAGGTCAACCCACGGACGCTGCAGGTGTCGCTGGCCGCCCCCTATCCCGGCACCGAGCTTTACACCCAGGCCGAGGCCAATGGCTGGTTTGCCCGCGACCATCTGGTGGAAGGCCACGGCCACCAGCTTGCCGCGCTCAGCTATCCCGATTTGCCGGCGGAGGAAATTTTCGCCGCCGTGGCCGAGTTCTACCGCGCCTTCTATTTCCGCCCGGCCAAGATCGGCGAAATCTGCGGCGAGATGATGCGCGACTGGGACATGGCCAAGCGCCGCCTGCGCGAAGGGGTGGAGTTTCTCACCTTCCTCCACCGCCGGCGCGCCACTTAAGAGGCGGCGGCTCTCCTTCCGTCAGGATTGAGCTTCCCCCTGCATTCCTCCCACCTATGGCCTTGGCGCGGCCAAGGGGCGTTTCGCGATGAACCTGATCGACCTGGGCGATCCCGATTCCATGGCGGCTGCCAAGGCCAAGGCGGCGGGCAGTTCCTTCTATTGGGCCATGCGGACGCTGCCCAAGGGCAAGCGCCAGTCCATGTACGCCATCTACGCCTTCTGCCGCGAGGTGGACGATCTGGCCGATGGCGACGCCCCGCCCGCCGCCAAGCAGCGTTCGCTGGAGCGTTGGCGCAGCCACGTGGACCGGCTGTTCCGCCCCGAAAGCGTGCCGGTGTTCCAACTGGAGGCACCATTGCGCCGCGCCATCGAATTGCATGGCCTGCGGCGCAAGGATTTTCACGCCATCATCGACGGCATGCTGATGGACGCCCTGGGCCCCATGCGCGCCCCGGCGCTGGCCGAACTGGACCTCTACTGCGACCGGGTCGCCAGCGCGGTGGGCCGGCTGTCGGTGCGGGTGTTCGGCGTCAGCGAGACCGAGGGCGAGATCCTGGCCAACCGGCTGGGCCGTGCCTTGCAACTGACCAACATCCTGCGCGACCTGGGCGAGGATGCCGCCTTGGGCCGGCTGTACCTGCCGCGCGAAGTCCTTGCCGGGCGCGGGCTCGACCCCGACGACCCCGATCTGCTGAAGGCTCCCTCGTTGCCCACCGCTTGCCGCGACCTGGCCGCCGTGGCACGCGGCCATTACGTCGAGGCGCTGGCCGTCGCCAAGCATTGCGACCCGGCCCAGATCCGCCCCGCCCTGATCATGGCCGCCGTGTACCGCGCCACCCTGGACCGCCTGGAGGCCGGGGGATGGCGCCATCCCGAGCGGCGGGTGGATATCGGCGCGCCGCGAAAGCTGTGGATCCTGCTCCGTCACGGGCTGATGTAGATGACCGGCTTCCCCCACGATCTGAGCGCGCCCGAGGAACGCCCGCTGGCGCTGGGCCTCGACGCGCTGATGGCGCGGCGGCGCGACGACGGCCATTGGTGCTTCGAGCTGGAGGCCGACGTCACCATTCCCGCCGAATACATCCTGATGCGCCATTACCTGGCCGATATCGATGAGGGGCTGGAGGCCCGCATGGCCGCCACCATCCGCACCATGCGCGGGGCCGAGGGCGGCTGGCCGCTGTTCCATGACGGCCCCTTCGACCTGAGCGCCACGGTGAAGGCCTATTTCGCCCTGAAGGCGGCGGGCGATTCCCCCGACGCGCCGCATATGACGGAAGCCAGGAACGCCATCCTGGCCCATGGCGGGGCCGAGCGTGCCAACGTGTTCACCCGCATCCTGCTGGCCCTGTTCGGCCAAGTGCCGTGGAACGCGGTGCCGGCCATGCCGGTGGAGATCATGCTGCTGCCGCCATGGTCGCCGTTCCACCTGGACAAGGTGTCGTATTGGTCGCGCACAGTGATCGTGCCGCTGCTGGTGCTGATGACCCTGCGCCCGCGCGCACTCAATCCCAAGGGCATCGGCGTCGCCGAGCTGTTCCGCCAGCGACCCGAGGCGGTGGACGACTGGCTGCGCCATCCCGAGCCGGGGCGGCTGACCAGCCTGTTCCGCTGGCTCGACGGCGCCGTACGCTCCCTCTCCCCCCGCCTGCCCCAAGGCAGCCGGCAGAAGGCCATCGACCGGGCGCGCGCCTTCGTGCGCGAGCGGCTGAACGGCCAGGATGGGCTGGGCGCCATCTTCCCAGCCATGGTCAATGCCGTGCTGATGTTCCGCACACTCGGCGACGACAAGGAATTCCGCATCGCGCTCAACGCCGTGCACCGGCTGGTGGTGGATGGCGAGCGCACCACTTGCCAGCCCTGCTTCTCGCCGGTGTGGGACACGGCGCTGGCCTGCCACGCCGTGCTGGAGGCAGGCGGCGACGTGACGGCGCCCTTGGGCTGGCTGGCGGAGCGGCAGGTGCTGGACCTGGCCGGCGACTGGTCGCGGCGGCGGCCCGGATTGGCGCCGGGCGGCTGGGCCTTTCAGTACAACAACCCCCATTACCCCGATCTGGACGACACCGCCGTGGTGGTGATGGCGCTGCACCGTGCCGACCCGGCGCGCTACCGCGAACGCATCGCCCGCGCAGAAGCGTGGGTGCGCGGGCTGCAAAGCGTGAACGGCGGCTGGGGCGCGTTCGATGCCGACAACACCCATCACCACCTGAACCACATCCCCTTCGCCGACCACGGCGCGCTGCTGGACCCGCCCACCGCAGACGTCACCGCCCGCTGCCTGGGCATGCTGGTCCAACTGGGCGCGCCCCGCCACGACCAGCAGGTGGCCCACGCCATCGCCTTCCTGCTCGACGAGCAGGAACCCGACGGCTCGTGGTTCGGGCGCTGGGGGACCAATCACATTTATGGCACCTGGTCGGTGCTGTCGGCCTTCAATGCGCTGGGCATGAATGAAGCTCCACCCGTGCGCCGGGCGGTGGAATGGCTGCTGGAGCGCCAGCGCACCGACGGCGGCTGGGGCGAAAGCGGCGAGTCTTACTGGCCGGCGCGCCGCGCCGCCCCCTTCCCGGTCAGTACCCCGACCCAGACCGCCTGGGCGCTGCTGGCCCTGATGGCCGCCGGCGAAGCCGAACACCCCGCCGTCACCCACGGCATCCGCTATCTCGCCGGCACCCAGGCACCCGACGGTCTGTGGGAAGAACGCCACTACACCGCCGTCGGCTTCCCACGGGTGTTCTACCTGCGCTACCACGGCTATCCCGCCATCTTCCCGATCTGGGCCCTGGCCCGTTACCACCGCCTGAGGCAGGGCGACGGCATGCATTGGGGATTGTGATCGGCTTCGTCACCGGAATGCGGGCCGAGGCCCGGCTGCTGCGCGGGCAGTTGGTGGTGGTGGGCGCGGAGCATGCATCCACGCTGGTAGGCCGCGCCGAGATGCTGGTCAGCTTCGGTGTCGCCGGCGGCCTCGACCCCACGTTGAAGCCCGGCACGCTGGTAGTCGGCGACAAGGCCTGGGCAGAACGGCTGGGCGCGGTCCATGGTATGGTCGTGGGTTCGGACGTGCCGATCTGTACGGTGGCAGACAAGGCGCGGCTGGCCGGCTCGGTGGTGGACATGGAAAGCCACATCGTCGAGCGGGTGGCGCGGCAGGCCGGCCTCGGCTTCGTGGCGGTGCGCGCGGTGCTCGACCCGGCGGAGCGTGCCGTGCCGGACGCGGCGGTGGCGCTGTGGCGGGGACAGTATTGGATGCCCGCCAGAGATTGGCCGGCCCTGGCCCGGCTGGCGGTGGACTACGCCAAGGCGATGCGGACGCTACGCAAGGCTGCCCGCCAATTCGCCACATCCCAACCGCTTCCTTAGGAAGCGCCCTCGCGAAACTTCTTCACATTGCTCTCGAACACCCATTCCGCCGGCCTTTGCCGGTCCAGCGGGATCTCCGGCGCCATCGCCCCTTCGATCTTCGGCCCGCGCAGGGCAACCAAAGCCGCCTTCAGGGGATGTCGTACCGCATCGGCCACCGCGCTGGCTTCATAGCCGCTGTGGACCATGCAGTCGGCGCATTTCTCATAATTGCCGGTGCCCCAGCGGGACCAATCGGTCTCTTCCATCAGCTCGCGGAAGGACCGGGCGGTGCCTTCGCCCAGCAGGTAGCACGGACGCTGCCAGCCGAACACGTTGCGGGTCGGATTGCCCCACGGCGCACAGCGATAGGCCTGATTGCCGGCCAGGAAATCGAGGAACAGCGGCGATTGGCTGAACTGCCAGCCCTTTCCCCGGCCCAGGCGGAAGATGTCGCGGAACAGCTGCTTGGCGCGGCGGCGGTTGAGGAAGTGCTGGCGGTCGGGGGCACGTTCATAGGCATAGCCGGGCGACAGCGTCACCCCATCCACCGCCATGGCCTTGACCGCATTCAGAAAGGCGGCAACGCGCTGCGGCTCGGCCCCGTCGAACAGGGTGCAGTTGACGTTGACGCGAAAGCCCGCCTGCTTGGCCATGGCGATGGCCTCGACCGCGCGGTCGTAGACGCCCTGCTGGCAGACGGCGCGGTCGTGTTCGTCGCGGCCCCCGTCAAGATGGATGGACCACGAGAAATACGGGGTGGGCCGATAACGTTTCAGCCGCTTGGGCAGCAGCAGCGCATTGGTGCACAGATAGACATAGCGCCGCCGGGCAACCAGCGCGGCGGCGATCCGGTACATGTCGGGATGCAGCAGCGGCTCGCCGCCGGCGATGGAGACCACCGGGGCGCCGCATTCCTCGGCGGCGTCGATGCATTGGGTCAGGCTGAGCCGGCGGTCGAGGATTTCCGGCGGATAGTCGATCTTGCCGCAGCCGGCACAGGCCAGGTTGCAGCGGAACAACGGCTCCAGCATCAGCACCAGCGGATAGCGCTCAATGCCGCGCAGGCGCTTGCCGACCACATACGCGCCGATGCGGGCCTGCTGGGCCAGGGGTATCGCCATTAATCCAGCTCGCGCGGCAGACGGAAGGTCAGCGTCTCGTCCATGCCGGCCAGTTCATGCAGCTCGATGGGGCCGCGCAGGCGGTTGACCTCCTCCACCAGATCCTCCACCAGATGCTCGGGGGCCGAGGCCCCGGCGGTGATGCCCAGGGCCTCCACGCCGGCCAGCCAGTCTGGGTCGAGCCCCCGATGGTCGTCGATGAGGTAGGCCGCCACCCCGCATTCGGCGGCGATCTCGCGCAGGCGGTTGGAATTGGAACTGTTCTTCGCCCCCACCACCAGGATGGCCTGGGCCAGGCCCGACAGCTCGCGCACCGCCCGCTGACGGTTCTGGGTGGCGTAGCAAATGTCGTTGGTATCGGGGCCGATGATGGCGGGAAAGCGCCGTTTGAGCGCCTCCACCACCTCGCGGGTGTCGTCCAGGCTCAGCGTGGTCTGGGTGACATAGGCCAGGCGTGCCGGGTCGGACACCCGCAGGCCCTCCACATCCGCCAATGTGGCGACCACATGCACCGTGCCGGCGATCTGGCCCAAGGTGCCCTCCACCTCGGCATGGCCGGCATGGCCGATCAGCACGACCTCGCACCCCGCCTTGGCGTATCGTCGGCCCTCCATATGGACCTTGGAGA
>JAEZFE010000305.1 GCA_023437865.1 Pseudomonadota bacterium
ACCGCGAATTGCTCGAGCTGACCCGTAACTACCGCGGCATCACCGATCCCGAAATCCGCCGCGGCATCTACGATCTGGTCAAGCGCCTGAGCAACAAGGAACAGGCGGAGTAGGTCCCCTCTCCCGCCGGGAGAGGGGGAGGTTCCCTCAGACCGGCACGCCAAGCGTGCATTCGCGCCAGATGGCGGTCATAAGGTCGGATTTGACCGCGCCCGCCTCGCCGGTGGCGCACCACACGGCCACCGTTACATCCACCGTCTTTTCACCGAACTTAGTCAGCGTCACCGAAGGTGCCGGTTCGGCGGCGATGCGCGCGTCGGCCTTGACCAGTTCGCGGATGCGGCCCAGCGCGGCGTCGGCACCGGCGCCATAGGGCACCGGCGCCACCACCTCGACCTTGCGGGTGGCGTAGAATGACAGGTTGCGGAGCGCCGCGTTCCACAGCACGGAATTGGGCGCGATGACCTGAATGTTGTCGCCGGTGACCAGATGGGTGTGGAACAGCGACACATCCTTGATGGTGCCGGCCAGCCCGCCGGCCTCGATGCCGTCGCCCACCTTGAACGGACGGAACAGCAGCAGCATCACGCCGGCGGCCAGGTTCGACAGCGTGCCCTGCAACGCCAGACCGATGGCCAGGCCGGCGGCACCCAGGATGGCGACCACGGAGGTCGTCTGCACCCCCAACCGCTCCAGCACGGCGACGCCGGTGAACGCCAGCAGCGCCCAGCGCGCCAGCGAGGCGAAGAAGCCGCGCAGCATCTGGTCGGCCACCCGCACTCGCGTCAGTGCGCCCTGGACCGCACGCTCGGCCCAACCGGCCAGCACCCAGCCGATGATCAGCGTTACCAGCGCCCACATCCCGTTGGTGCCCCAGCGCAGCAGCAGGTCGGAGGTTTGCTCAATGGAAATGGAGGAGAAGTCGAACATGGCTCAGGCCTTCTTGAAGCGGTCGGCAGTTGGGAAAGCGGTCTTCAGGACATCCCAGCCGGGAAAAACATAGTCCTGCTTGGGCTTTTTCTGCATGGCGGCAAGTTGCTTGATGTGCGCCATGCGATCCTCATTACGGGGATGAGACCGCACCAGCTCGGGAACATCGCCCTTCCCCAACTGGGCAAAATTCCACTGGTCGTTGATGGCGTGGATAGGGTCCACCCCAAGGCGCTCGAAGATCACCATCTCATGGCCGTCAGCCTCCGCTTCATCCTCGCGTGAGTAGGCGAGCTTGAACACCTCAAGCAGGTCCTCGACCTTGCCCCCCGAACCCGGAACCAGTGCAGACAATGGGACATCTGGGTTCCATTGCTTGCCGCCCTGCTCGCGCAACTCAGCGACAAGCCGGTTGATCTCCCCGCCGCGAACGCTGTGTCGCTTGTCCACATGACCGATTTCATGGGCGATCGTGGCCGCCAATTCCCCCGCGCGGTCGCAGATTGCGAACATGCCGACGTTGACGATGACCTTGCCGCCGGCAAACGCCGATGCGTTCGGGGAAGGATCGTTGCAAAGCGTGACCTCCCACGGCAGGTGCGACCGGTCGGCCACCGCAAACATGGGGCGGCAGAAGTCTCGCAGAGCCTGCTGCGCCCGCTGATTCGGGTGGGCGCCTCCTGCCTCACGCACATGAATGGGGTGGAAGTGCTTGCCGACCGCGATCTCCTCGCCCTCGGACATGGCTCCGCCATCGTTGGGCGCGGTTGAGAACAGGCCGTCGCGGCGCTGCGGCTGGCGCGAAGGCTCACCGCCGTTGTGCCCCTCACCCGGAAACCCGTTCTTCGGATCGTCATAGGGGTTGACCTGCGCCCACGGGTCGCTCTGCGCGCGGATGGCCTGGGCCCAGGCCGGCAGGGCGGTACTGGCGCCCAAGCCGGCGAGGCCGGCAAGGAGATGGCGGCGGGTGGTGGTCATGGTTTCCCCCTGGCATAGGTGGGGGCAGTCTAGCCGCTCGCGCACTGCGCGCGAAGGGGGATCATCGGAACACCGGCAGGCGACCGGGTGTACACCGGCCGAGGAGAGTCCGATGGCACGCAGCGAACCCCTGGCCGGCAATTTGAACCGCGACCTTCAGGCCGAGATGCTGGCCTTCCTCGACACCCTTGACCACCGGCGGCACCAGGCGGCCCTGTACCCGTTCGACAGCGCCGAGCGCTTCGACTGGCATTACGTCCCGCGCCAGCGGCCCGGCCTGCACCTGGCGGACATGGATGGCGCCCAGCGCCGCGCCGCCCTGCGGCTGCTGGCCACCGCCCTGTCCGACACCGGTTTCGCCAGCGCCCAAGGCATCATGGCGCTGGAGGACATCCTGAAGGAGCGGGAGCACAGCGCCGAATACGACCCCGGCGCCTTCGCTTTCGCGGTGTTCGGCAATCCCCATGCCGGAGCGCCGTGGTCATGGCGGGTGGACGGCCATCACCTGTCGATCACCTTCACCGTGATCGACGACCAGACCATCGTCGCCCTGCCCCATTTCATGGGCGCCAACCCGGCGGTCATCGGCGGCATCCACACCGTGCTGGGCGCCGAGGAGGAATTGGGCCGCGCCCTGATGCTGGAAATGGACGATGCCACCCGCGCCTGCGCCCTCCGCCCCGGCCAGCCGCCGGCGGACATCCTGACCGGGCCGGGCCGCGAGCACGCCCTGCACCGCCCCGAGGGCTTGGCGTGGGCTCGGATGGACGAAGACGGCCGCCGCCGCCTGCTGGAACTGATCGAGGTCTACGCCCACCGCCTGCATCCCGGCATGGCGGCGCTGGAACTGGAGCGCGTGGACAAGGCCGGGCCGGAGAACCTGCGCTTTCTGTGGGCCGGCGGGTTCAATCCGGGCGAGCCGCACTATTACCGCATCCACGGCCCGACGCTGATCATCGAGTACGACAATACACAGGCCGGGGCCAACCACATTCACACGGTGTGGCACGACCCCGCCCTGGATTTCGGCCGCGATTTCCTGGGCGAACATTACGGGCGGGCGCATTGATGAGCGCCCGCCCCGAGAGGGTCAAACCGACTAAGCGCCGCACCAATTGGGCTGGCGTTTGTTGATGAAGGCGTCGATGCCTTCGGCGGCGTCCTTCGCCAGCATGTTGGTGGTCATCACCTCGCTGGCATAGTCGTAGGCGGCGTCCAGTCCCATTTCCGCCTGCTGGTAGAACGCCTCCTTGCCGACGCGCAGGGTGTAGGGCGATTTCGACGCAATGGCGGCGGCGGCTTCGGCGACCACGGCGTCCAGGTCGGCGGCGGCAACGGCGCGGTTGACCAAGCCCCATTTCTCGGCGGTCGCGCCGTCCACCGGCTTGCCCAGCAGCAGCAGCTCCATGGCGTGCTTGCGGCCCACTGCGCGGCTGAGCGCCACCATCGGCGTCGAGCAGAACAGGCCGATATTGACGCCCGGGGTGGCGAACTGGGCGGATTCGGCGGCAAAGGCGAGATCGCACGAAGCGACCAACTGACAACCGGCGGCGGTGGCCATGGCGTGAACCTTGGCGATGACCGGCTTGGGCAGCCGCACGATGGCCTTCATCATGCGCGAGCATTGCGAGAACACTGCAGCCACCTGATCGCGGCCTTCGAGCGAACGCATCTGCTTGAGGTCATGGCCGGCGCAGAAGGCGGGGCCGTTGGCGGCCAGTACCACCACCTTGGCCGCCGGATCGGCGGCCACCTGGGCGAGGG
>JAEZFE010000350.1 GCA_023437865.1 Pseudomonadota bacterium
CCCACTGGCTGCTGAAAAAGTTGAAGCCGTAAAGGTCCTGCTCGAACAGATAGCGCGGGCGGTAGCGGCCTAGGCTGAACTTGATGGCGTTGCTGATCAGACCCGAGAGGGCGATGGACAGGAACAGGAAGGCCGGCGCCACCGCCATGCGGCGAATGCGCTCGCGGGCGCTCATGGTGATAGCCCGCAGGGAGGCGATCCACAGGCCGGCCACCGCCAGACCCGCCGGCACCATGTACACCTGCGCCTCGCCCAGGCGGGTGACGATCTTGAAAAAGCCCTCGATGTCGCCGGACACGTGGGCCTTGAGGAAGTGCGCAACCGGGCGGTCGATGAACAGCATCGACAGCACGCAGAACAGCGCGACATAGATGAAGGACCAGATCATCGGCCGGTCGCAGCTGCGCGCCCATTGGCGGGCGCAGGCGGCCTTCAGCGGCGCGGAACGGCGGTTGGCGTCGGACAGCGCCAGGCTCACGCCCTCCCAGGCCAGGGCCAGGCGCTCGATGAACGAGAGGACTCCACGGCGAAGGTTTTTCACGGGTTCTTGACCCCCAGCACCGCCAGCGAGGTTTCCTTGCCGCGCGAATAGTTAAGGCCGTCCACCTGGCCGAATTGCTCGATCTGCAACCCTTGAGCGGCGGCGGCCTGCATGAAGGCCGGCAGTTCGCGGTTGCTGACCACCGCCAGCGCGCGGCGGTTGGCGGCCAGATGGGCGGCGGCGCCACCGCCGTTGGCGAAGCGGGTGTTGGTGCCCAGCAGGAACACTAGGCTGGGCTCGGAATAGCCGGCGGACACCACTGGGCCGTCCGACCCAATGGTATCGACGATGCGGGCGACGCCGCGCGACAGGAACATGCGGTCGAGCGACGGCAGCACGCCCTGGAACACCACCGGATAGCTGGCCGCCGCCGTCAGCGCCAGTGCCAGGCAGGCGGTGGCGGTGCGGCCCTGCCATGCCAGGGTAGCGGGCAGCAGGGTGGCCAGCACGATGCCGATGGCCGCCGGCACCATGGCGGCGTCGAAACCGTTGCCCAGCTTGACCGGCAGCACCAACACGGCGGCGGCGATGGTCAGGCCCACCAGCGTCCACACCGCGTACCACGCCTTGGCGGCCTTATGGCGGAACGCCTCGATGCCCTCGTTGGCCAAGGCGGCGATCATCAGGGCCAAAGCGGGGAAGGCCGGCAACACGTAATGGGGCAGCTTGGTGGGGATCAGTTCGAACATGATCCAGGTGGGCAGCGCCCAGGCCAGTAGTACGCGGAAGGCCAGGCGGGACCGTTGGCTCCATAGCTTGGCGACCGCGGGCCACAACAGCAGCGATCCGGGCCACAGGGTGACCGAGGCCAGCGCCAGATACATGCCGGGGAAGCCGCCATGGCTCTCCTGGGCGCCCAGCAGCTTGGGCAGCAGGTCACCCTTGACCGCCTCGCCGACGAAGGCACCGCCGGTGGCTTGCGAGATGGCGACGAACCACGGCGCGGCGATGGCCGCCGCCACTGCAGTCCCCAGCAGCGGCTTCATGGCGTTGAACCAGCGGATATTGCGGTCGGCCACCGCCAGGCTGATCAGGGTCAGCAGGCTGATGACCGGGACGATCGGACCCTTGACCAGGATGCCGATGCCCTGGGCCACCCAGAAAATCAGCGCCTCCAGCGTGGCGGGCGCCAGCAGGCTGGCCGGGGTGGTCGGCGAGGGAGTGCCGCAGCCGCCTCCGCCCGCCGCCTCGCGCGCCTTGCCCGCCACGTAGAAGCGGGCCAGCACGCCCTGGGCCGCCACCACGCAGGCCAGCAGGATGGCGTCGGTCTTGGCCTGGTGCGCCTCCGAGGCCAGGATCAGGGCCGAGGCCAGCACTACGCCGGCCATCAGCGCCGGGCGCTCGCCGATCAGCGTGCGCCCGAAGGCAAAGGTCATCAGTACCGCCGCCCATGCCGCCAGGGCCGAGGGCAGGCGGTAGGGCCAGGTCTGCCGTGACGCGGGATGGCTCAGCGTATCAACCGAGGCGGCCTGCAGCCAGTAGGCGCCCACCGGCTTCTTGGCGCGCATTTCGTCCTGGAACTGGATGCGGATGTAGTCGCCGCTCTCCAGCATCTGCCGGGTGGCCTGCATGAAACGCGATTCGTCGCGGTCCATGGGCGGAAGCGTCGCCAGGCCCGGCAGGTACAGGATCAGGCACAGCAGCGAAAGCGCAAGATAGGGGCGGATGCCGCCGGTCAGTCGGTGCACGGGATACCTCTGGCAATCGGTACTCTTCTAGACCACAGGCGGTGCCGTGGTGCAAGGGGCACGCGCGTCCCATTTATCCCCTGTCGAGGTCCCGGGGAGAAACATCATGGCCGAATTTGATCCTGTCCGCCGCGCGGTGCTGGCAGGCCTCGCCGGCATGCCGCTGGCGGCCATTCTGGCCGATCCGGTGCTGGCCCAGAAGGCAGCGGCGGGCACGCGTGACACCCTGATCAATACCGCCGGCGGGCGCGAAGTCCACGCCGCGCTGGCGCTACCCGAAAAAAGCGCCACCGGGGCCCCGGCGATCATGCTGGTCCATGAATGGTGGGGTCTGAACGACCAGCTCAAGGCGGTGGCGGTGGACCTGGCGCGCCAGGGCTATCTGGCGCTGGCGGTGGACCTTTTCCAAGGCAGGATCAGTACCACGCCCGACCAGGCCAAGGAAATCAGCGCAAAGGTCAATCCCGAGGAAGCCGCCGACACCCTGTCGTCCTGGGCCGGCTGGCTGCAGAACCATCCGGACGGCAATCATAAGATGGCGGTGATGGGCTGGTGCTTCGGCGGCGGCTGGGCGCTCCAGGCGGCGACCTTGGCGCCGTTCAGCGCCTGCGTGGTCTATTACGGCAAGGTCAACCTGCCGCCGGAGCAGCTGTCCAAGCTGAAAGGGCCGGTGCTGGGTCATTTCGCCACCCAGGATCAATTCATCACCAAGGACGTGGTGGATGGATTCGAGCGCGCGATGAAGCAGGCGCACAAGCCCTACACCGTCCACTGGTATGACGCCGGACACGCCTTTGCCAATCCCACGGGCGACAACTTCCGCAAGGAACCGGCGCAGCTGGCGTGGAAACGCAGCTTAGAATTCTTGAAGAAGAACCTGGGCTAACCGACTACTTCGCGACCACGCCGGTCCGCGCGTAGATACCACGCTGTTCGGGGATGGGCTTGAACTTGTCGGAAATGCCCAGCACCGTCTCGGCGCCGCCCAGATAGAGGAAGCCGTCGTCAGGCATCACCTTGCTGACATTATCGAGCACCCGGGTCTTGGTCGGCTGGTCGAAATAAATCAGAACGTTGCGGCAGAACACCACGTCGAACTGCCCCAGCGCCTTCAGGTCGTGGAGCAGGTTGTATTCGCGGAACTGGACCATGGCGCGGATCGAGGAGTCGATCTGCCACATCTCGTTGTTCTTCTTGAAATACTTGACCAGATACTGGATCGGCAGGCCGCGCTGGACCTCGAACTGGGAATACAGGCCGGCCTTGGCCTTTTCCAGCATCTCGTTCGAGATGTCGGTGCCGACGATCTCCACCTTCCAGCCCGGCATCCTGGGGGCTTCTTCCTTCAGGATCATGGCCAGAGAATAGGCCTCCTGTCCCGAAGACGAGGCCGCCGACCAGATGCGGAAGCTCTTCTTGGTGGCGCGGCTGGCCAGCATGGCGGGCAGCACCACGTCCTTGAACTGGTCGAACGGCTTGATGTCGCGGAAGAAGAAGGATTCGTTGGTGGTCATCGCCTCGGTGACCTCGCGCAGGAGGTCCTCGCCGGCGGTGCGCAACGACGCCACCAGATCATCCAGGCCCTTCAGACCGCGCTTGCGGGCCACCGGGGTCAGGCGCGATTCCAGCAGATAGGCCTTGTCCCGGGTGATGACCAGTCCGGAACGGTCCTTGAGCAGCTTGGCGATGAAGTCGAAATCTTCGGGCCGCATGGTCTCAGCGCCTCGCCGCCAGCTTCATCATCCACGGTGCGATCTCGGGCAGCGGCATCACCGCCGAGCAGATGCCGGCATTGGCCGCAGCCCCCGGCATGCCCCAGACGACCGAACTCGCTTCATCCTGGGCCACCACGGTGCCGCCATTCTGCACCACTACCTGGCCGCCCTTGGCGCCGTCCGAACCCATGCCGGTCAGGATGGCGACCAGCACGCGCTTGCCGTAGGCGGCGGAAATGCTGCGCAGCATGGGATCGACCGCCGGTCGGCAGAAATTCTCGGGCGGATTCTTGTTCAAACGGATCACCTTGTCGGCGCCCTTGGGCTCGACCAGCATATGGAAGTCACCCGGCGCGATGTAGACCCGGCCGCTCTTGATGACCTCGCCATCCACGCCTTCCTTGGCATCCCAGCCGGAGACCCGGCTGATGTGTTCGGCCAGGATGGTGGTGAAGGTGGCCGGCATGTGCTGGGTGATGAGGATGGGTTGCCTGACCGTGCCGGAACGCATGGTGCCCAGCAGGCTGAACAGCGCCTGCGGGCCGCCGGTGGAGCTGCCGATGGCGATCACGTCCGGGGGTTCCGGCGTGTGGCTGCGCAGCTGGATGGGCTGCTGCGGGCTGAGCAGGCTGGGGCGCGGCAGCGGCGTGCTGGGGCGCGGCGCGGCGGTGACGTTGGTGCGCTGCTTGCGGTTGGGATCGCGTCGCCGGGCATGGCCCAGCGCCTTAACCTTGCCCACTAGCTCGGCCTTGAAATCCATGCCGCCGGCCAGGTCGCGGGTGGCGGTGGGCTTGGGGATATAGTCGGCGGCCCCCATCTCGAGCGCGCGCATGGAAATGTCGGCGCCTTTCAGCGTCAGCGTCGACTGCATGATGATGCGCACGCCCGGTTCGGCCTGCAACAGCTTGGGCAGGGCGGTCATCCCGTCCATCACCGGCATTTCGATATCAAGGACGATGACGTCGATGTCCTGGCGATCCAACGCCGAGATCGCCATCTGGCCGTTGCCGACCGAGGAGACCACCGCGATGGACGGATCCTCTTCCAGGATGCGGGTCACCAGGCCGCGCACGACGGCCGAATCATCAACCAGCATCACGCGGATCTGATCGTTCGAGCCATGGGCGGGCGAGGAGGGATCAAGGGCCATGGAGGCAGGGCGTCCTTAAAATAAGTGGCGAAGCGTCAGAGGAGCCCGACCTGCGAGAACTTGGCCTGCAGGATTTCGCTGTCGAACGGCTTCATGATGTACTCGTTCGCTCCGGCGGACAGCGCCTCCTGG
>JAEZFE010000413.1 GCA_023437865.1 Pseudomonadota bacterium
GGCGGGGGCTGGCCGGGGCGGCGGCGCGCCTCGGTCTCGCTGCCATCATCGAAAATGTTGAAAAGGTTACGCAAGAAACCGGGCGTCAGCGCCGATAGCGGGTTGACGGTGACGTCGGGCTCCTGGCTGGGTCCTTTCATGGTGAAGTTGAACGCCAGCAGGCCGCCGCCCTTCTCGCCCCCGGTGATCAGCCAGCCCAGCACCGGGATCTTGCCGAGGACGGAATTAATGGCATAGGCGGGCACCACGGTGCCCTCCAGCGCCACCCGGCTATGGTCCAGGTCCACCTCACCCTTGGCGGTAATGCCCAAGGCCGGGCCCCAGGCGCGGGCATCCTTGATGCGGAACAGACCGTCGGTCAGGGTGAAAGGCGCATCCAGATTGGTAAAGCTGATGCCCTGGCCGTTCAGCACGTCCAGGATGCCGGTCAGCGCCGCCACGGTCAGCAACCGCGCCAGCGCCGGAGCGTTGACGATCTGATAATCCGTGATGCGGATACGGCCCGACAGCGGCTGATCATCCTTGCTGTCGTCATAAGCGGCATCCACATCCAGCACGCCGCCGATCATGTGATCATAGGTGTCGAAGGCACGCAGCACGGCGCCGGCATCGTCCGAGGTCACCTTGAGGCTGCGGCTCTTGGGACCCGCCGGCTGCATCTGCATCTGAAACGACTTGCCCTCGCCCACCGTGCCGCGCACGCTCATGGTGCGCCAGTCGTCAGCGTCGCGGGCCAAGTTGGCGGTGACCCGCGTCAGCGAGCCGTTCTTGGACAGCCACATGGTCTTGACCGACGTGCTGATCGTCATCGGCGGCAAATCGGCCTTACCCCGCTGCTTGGGTGCGTCGGCCTCGGCGGGGGTTTCCTCGCCTGATGAGACCAGCGGCTCGGCATTGAACGCATCGCCGCGCATGGTGATGTCGAGCGCGCCGCCCCGGAAGTTGATGGCGCCCTCGACGTCGGTGCGCCCGCCATAGGCCAAGCGGCCGAATTCAACCCGCCGCACACTGCCGTCGCCGTTGAACGACACATTGCCGTTGGTCTGCAAATCGCCGGCATTGACCGCGAAATGCGGAACCGAGACGATCTTGTTTTTGTCGAGCTTGACCAGCACCAGGGCGCCGCCGGTGGTGCGCTCCTCCTTGCGCCAGCCCATGCCGGGCAGGCTCATATACGCGGGCGATAGGTCGACCTTGGCCTCGATATCGCCGCGCCCGCCGCCATACAAGGTCGCCACCACATTGGCCGCCACCGGGCCCGAAATGAACGGGCTGACGAAAGGAACGCTGTCGAGTCCCAGCTCCTTGCGCTGCTGCTCCTCGATGCGCGGCGCGGTGACCTGATAGCGCGAACGGAACGGCACGTTCTTGGTCGAGAAATTCTCACGCCACTTGAGCTGACCGGGAATGGAGCCCAGCACGATATTGCCGGTGGCGTCGAGGCCCTTGGCGTCCACGTCCAGTTCCAGGTCGCCGCGTGTCAGGTCCTGGCCCATGACCACCTTGGGCAGGAACACGCCTTTCACCGACGAATGGACTTTCACCGCCAGATCGTCGAGCCGCAAATCCTTCAGCAACGGGAACTTAAGCTTGAGCTTTGTGACCGCGTCGCCGCCCACCGTGGCCGGGTCGATGCCCAGCGCCTGGGCATAACGCAACGGCTTGTTGTCAATCAGCTTGAGCGCATCCGCCGCCGGACCACCCACGGTGACGTCGATGTCGGCGAACTGGTCTTCCTGATCCAGCCCCGACAACACGATCAAACCTTCCTGGAGCTTGAGGCCGTAGAGCTCGCCGCCCTTAACATTGATGCGGAAATTCGACGCGTCGAAATTGGCGATTGCGGCGGCATTCTTGACCGGGGGCATGGGACGCAGGTAGTTGACCGTCACCCCCTCGCCGCGCAATTCGCCGTCCACATGCTCGACGATCACATCGTTGAAGGTACCGGCGGGCGAGCGGGCCGAGATGGTTGCGCGGGCCTCGCGCACCATGCCCTTGGACAGATTGCTCACCACCCAATCGCGCGCGTTGGGCGCCGCCACCGCCGGCCACAGCTCCGCCAGATCGTCGAAGGGCACGTCGGTGACCACCGCATCGGCCTTGATCCGCGTGTCACCGCCCAGGCCGTCGGCATTGGCGGCGACAGTCAGCTTGGTGGCGCCGAAGTCGATCATCAGCTCGTCGAGGCGCGCCTTGGTCAACCCGTCGCCCACCATGCCGCGCAGGGCCACATTCTCGACCTTGCGGTGCAGGTTGACCGGAGCCGGCAGGTTCAGCGTGCCGGTGCCGCCGCCGATGTCGAAGCTGATCTCGCTGATGGTGCCCGAGGCCGTGCCCTTGGCGCGCACGACGCCGGCCATGGGCAGGTCCAGCGCCTTCAGTTCAGCCAGCGGCCCGCCGATGGACGCAAACGACGCCGGGCGCACGCCGGCCAGCCACAATTCGGCCGACAGCCCATCATCGGCCTTCGAATAGCTTGCCGTCGCGGTCAACGTGCCATGCTCACCCATCAGGTCAAGCACCATGCGCGCGGACGCCTTCAGCCCATAAGGCGTGCGACGCAGGTCGATGTCCGAGTCGGGGGCGTGCCAGGTGGTGCCCAGCTTCAGGTCCTCGACCACCAGATCGGCGTCCACGACGGAAGCACGCTGAAGGTGCCGGCCGGGTTGGGCGGGATCCGGCTCGCCGACCAGTTGCTTGACGCGCGCGTAGGTGTCTTCCGGCGAGAGCTTTTCGGTGACCTTGTTGAAGGTGATCAGCGAAGTGCCGGTGTACTCCCAGTAGAGGTCCACCTCGCCGTTCTCGAGCGCGGCGCGCACGATCTTGGTGCCCATGCCGTCCTTCTTGTCCACCTTGTGGCCCTTGCTCTCGAGCAATTGCTTGGTCGTTTCGGCAATGATGAGCTGCTCGGTGAAGCCCTTGCCGCCGACCGTCAGCTCGGCCGCACCAGCCGCGCTGCCGAGGAGTGTCGCGGAGACGATACCCGCTGCGAGTTTCGATAGGATGTTCATGCAGTCCCTCCGTTTGTCATGTATTCCGCGTCCCCTAACGGAGCGGATTTATTCCGCGCGGCACCAGGTAATATTGCAGCCTGCCAACGGCGAAATCGGTTATGACCGCAAGCAATGCGGTCGGAATGGCGCCGGCGAGCATCATGGGAAGCTCATCGAGCGCGATGCCGGTGAAAATGAGTTCGCCAAGACCTCCGGCGCCGATCAGGAAGACGAGCGGCGCGGAGCCGACGCAGATCGCCAGCGCTGTGCGTATGCCGCCGAAGATGACGAAGAGCGCGTTCGGCAACTCCACGCGCCAGAACATCTGCACCGGCGTCATGCCCATGCCACGAGCAGCCTCGATGAGGTGCTGCGGTACGGCGCGCAGTCCGGCATATGTGTTGCGG
>JAEZFE010000430.1 GCA_023437865.1 Pseudomonadota bacterium
GGCGGGGGCGGGGGTTTCGCCGCCCTCGGCCCATGGCGGCATCTTAACCATTAGCCCCAAATGGGCCAGCGCCGCCTTGGCCGCCGCATGCCAGGCGGCAAAGCCCTTGGCGTCGGCGGGCGGTTCCTCGGCGGTGAACCGCTCATAGCCCGCCAGCGCGGCACGGATGCGCTCGGGTAACGCCCCCTGCACCGACAGGCGCAGGGTGTCGATGTCGTCGGGCATGACGCCCTCCTGTTGGGATTCTGAAAAGAAAAGCCCCGCCTCCAGCATGGAGGCGGGGCACTTTGCCTAATCCTGCCCAGGCTCGGGCGATTTCGGCGTTTTGACCGGCTTGGAGCCAGGAATGATGGGAAAAGGCGGCACGCTCACCTCCACTGCAGCCAGACGCCGTGCAGGCGCTGTTCTTTGTTGTTCAAAGTCCGCACACGCCAACGAATCGACACTCCCGCCGGCTGACCTGACAGATCAAGCACGGCTGCCAGGACGTTGGTGGTGGCATCAAATGCTCCCTCACAGGTCAGCATGCCGACGGTCCAACTGGTTCCGCCGTCACGACTTACCTCAACAATCAGGTCAGTATTGAGTGTTACCGCCACCACCGGCTGGTGCAATAGCGCGACACGGGCCTCTATCGGCGGGGCCGCCAGAGTGTGGCCACCGGCAGGATTGGTATTGGAGACTAGGATCATGTTGGGGGCGGGGACCGCGCCGTAGACCCGGATTTCGAAGATGCCCGCATAATAGGCCGGCGGTGATGAGATGTAGGTGATCCCGGAAACGATCTTGAGCCCTTTGTAGATGCCGGGCGGGATCGACAGGGCGACAAGCTGCCCCGCCGCTGGGTTCCACCCGGTTACCACCGTGATCCACGTACCGTCGTTGCCGGTAGTGGTGTCGGTCGACACCATGACCGTGCCATTAACGACTGGGTAGCCGACAATGCCCCCCACCTCGATCTTTGCCAGTGACGTCCCGGGCACAAACAGCCAGCCGAAGGTAACGCTGGCTGCCGAGCCATTGCACAGCGTCCAATTGGTCGAAGTGCTGCCGTCATAGGAATAGGCCGGCAAGGTGGGCGCGTAGTTGGAGCCCCCCGCCGCAAAGGTCCCCGCGACCACTGTTGCGCCAGCGTAAGGCGAAACTGCTGCCGTGGGCGGGTTACTGTAATAGTCGCCTACGGCATCATAGGTAGCACCGCTCTTGGTATGAATGCCGGTTTCGTCCTCGAATTCGTCGGCGACCCCATCCACCATTTTCAGGAGCGACCATCCGGTATCGATCTGGTCGCGCAGCACGGTTACCGCCAGGTTCAGTTCAAGGAAGGCCATGCGGTCGTACAGCGATTGCGGCACGCCGCTGCTGGCAAACGCGCTGTCCACCTGAGCCCTCGAATAGACGCTGAGATTGTTGCGTGCGGCGGCCTTATCGGGCAGATCGTCCAGGTTCTGCGCCCGCACCAGCGGATCAGTAACGCTGGCCGCAGCGCTCTGCGCTTGGTCGCGGGCAGCCAAGGCCACCACCGCAGCCGCTTCCGCCGCCTCGCGGGCGCCTCTCGTGGAAGCCAGGTCTGCACCCAGGGTGTCCGGGTCGTATTCGCTGTTGGCCAGCGCAAGGCCGGCGCCGTCCCATTTCAGCACCCGTCCGGCCAAAGGCTCCGGCAGGGTGAGATCGGCCATCGAGCCTGAGGTCGGCGCCTGCTTGACCGCGCGCGCCACATCCTCGACCACCTGCTGGATCGCGGCGACCTGATAGTCAAGTTCGTCATTAAGGGTCTTGGCGCGGATGATACCGTCAGCTTGGTAGTCGCTGACGCGGGCAATCGACAGCCGGCGACGCAAGGTCACGCGGATGCCTATTGCAGGCGGGGTCGCGAACAGCACCGTGCCACCGGTCGAGATACCAACGCCGGACACCGTGAAATTAGCCGTTTGGCGCTCGCCACCCAGCCATATTTCCAGGTCGGCGGCCTTGAAGATGGCGAAGGGATAGGTGAACGCTGACTGGACACCATCGGCCACATAGGCGATGCGCGGCGCCACATCATTGATCTGGATGTGTTCGATCATGTTCTGTTCCCTGATCAATCCGAGATCTTCATCTCGGTGGCGACGGCGAGAATGGTCGACGGCATCGGTATATCCTGACGCACCCGCCACAGCGGCTGAAAGGCATCCCGTTTCCAGCCAATGGCGCGGATCTGCACGTCGCCCGAGAAGGGCGGCGGCGCGGCGTCGAATTGCTGGCGCCCGAACCGGCGGAACGCGATGGGAGTCAACCCGCGTCCGGTATCGATATGCAGCGCCTTGGTGTCCAGCAGACGGAAATGTGCACGGACCAGCCGCACCACGGCGCCGGGCCCAGCCCCCGTCGCGGTTTGCACTACCGGCGGCAACGGCTCGATCTCGTGGGTATAGGCCAATCCGATCTGTACTTGCTTGGCTGCCTCGCGGAGGGTTATCGCACCATCAACGACGATGGCATCCTCCAGCGCGCCGCCATCGGCCAGCACGCGCACCCCTTGCCCTTCAAGATGGCCAAGACCGGTCCAACTCAGTTTTGCGGTGTCGCTTTCGCCCTCCAGGGCCGAATCGAGCGCCAGTGCCTCATCAAAACGCTCAATAAACGTGTAGCCGAAGCGCTCGACCAAGACGTACACATCACCCTCGACCACGGCCACTGAGCTAAATGCGCCGAGGGTATTGTGGCTGGTCCAGGCGGTCACCTTTTCCGAGCGGTAGACGGTGACGGTCGAGAGCGTCCCGTTCCCCATCACCACATGGAATAGGCGGCGTACTGGATCGTAATCCTGGTCCACCGGGCCAACCATCAGGTGCTTGGCCAACATCGCCAAGTCGGTGGACTGATAGGCTTGTTCCACGTCCGCAAACAGGAACTCGCGCAGATCCTTGCCATTGCGTGAGACGAACAGGGTGGCGCCGTCCACGTCGCGCGGCGGCACGGAACGGTCCACCGGCGAACCCACGCGGGTTTGGCGCAGCAATTGAATGTTGCCCGGCGTCAACGGATCACCCGACACCATCCATTCGGCGCCCGAGGTCAGCACCTGCAGATGACGGCCCGAGAAGACCGCGCGGATCGCGTTGACCTGATCCGACAGCAGGGCGAACTCGATGGCCTCGTCGTCCAGGCCAGTACCCAGGTCGAAGTTGAACAGGTCTGAGGACTTGGACATCCACAACCGGTTGGGCAAGTCGCGGGTGCCACCGATCACCAGGCGATCCTGGTGGAAACAGGCGGAGATGGGCCAGCCCCGCAAGGCCGACATGGTCTGCTCTTCCCAGTCGGTGGTGGCGGTCGTGCCCACCAGCGTCTTCTTGACTTCAACGGTGGCCTTGGTACCCGAGGTCACCGCTGTGATCACGACCTCCTTCTGCTGGAGGCGGAGGCGCAGCCCCACGTGGTTGGCCTGGAACACATCAGCCGAGGCAGTCAGCGTCACGGTTCCCGAGGTGGCGGAGGGCTGCAGCGTGACCGCGTCGCCTGCGAACTTATGATAAGGCTGATGGACCATGCCCTCCTTTTCATAGAATGCCCATGGCACGATACTCCAGGACGTGTGCGAGCTGCGCGTCAGCTTGCGCGGCTCCACCTCGGGGTGGACCAGAAGCAGGGTGTCTGCGGTCTGGGTCCAAGCCACCTGCTTAATCTGATCCGCCGTCCACGGAGCTTCGAAATCAGCGACCTTGATGCCGCCGGCATAGACGTCCACGTGGCGGTCGGTTAGCACCAGCAGATAGGTTTGCTCCGTGTTGAACTCGAAGGCGATCAGCCGGCCACGCCCTCGCGCCTTATCGACGAAGCGCAAGCCGGCGCGACGCGATACGCCGCCTACCGGCGCTATGAACACGTTGCGCAGCTTCATGGCGCCGTTGGCGTAAGCGGCCAGATCCCCGCGCCCAAGCATGTCAATACTGAGCTCGCCGGCGGTAAAGTTGGTTTTGGTCAGGGTGACGGTCATGAACGCACCTCAACCAGGGGGAAGTCGGTGATAGCGAGCGGCGTGTCCTGCTGGCCATCGGCAAGCTTGGCGCGGCGGAACTCCTCCTCAGCCAGACGGTAGAGAAGGTCGGCGCGTGTCGAACTTTCGGTCAGCGGGATGCAGAACTCAGCGGCCAGGCGCGTGATCAACGCCTGACCAAAAAACGGCGGAAAGGTCAGCTCGTCGGGGCGGAAGATATAAGTCAGCACCACCTGATCCGAATCCGAGTGCAGCCGACTTTCGGCGATGCGGTAGGACATGCCCGAGCCGCGCCCGCCCACGCCCGCCGACAGCGCACGCAGGAAATCCGCCGGCAGGTGGTAGGCATAGGCATAGTCAGCCACCGGCTCGGCGGCGAGGCGCGGCAATGTCACCTGACCGGTGGCGAAGTTCCACGGATGCGACGAGATCAGTGCATCCCGGATGGGCGGATAAAGATTGGCCGCCACCTCAGCCTCGGCTGAGCCCTCGTCGAACGAGGCGATGGTGGCGGCACCGATTTTCAACAGCGCGCGCGAACACAGCGCGATGGCCGACAGAGCCATGGCGGTTTCTCCTTGGTTTGATTTTCGCAAGCCTGAACAATGGGACCCGCTTGCGGGGACTAGTCGTGCCCGCCGCTTTATTGCGATCACCGATGACGCCCCTTGAGCGGCCTCACGCCAACCGCCTCCCCTGCCACCAGCCCTTCTTCAGCCCATCGCGCAAGATGGCCTGCAGCGCAAAGCTGCCCCAGGTACCGTCGATAAACGACGCCCATGGCCCCATGCCCATGAACCGCATGTCGATATTGGCGGCGGTGGGCCAGTGGATGAATTGAATGGGCGCGCCGGCGAACCGCGCCCGCACATGGTAGGGTGTATTGTCGGCCCCCGGGTCCAGCTCAAAGGCAAGATCACGGTGAAGCGCCAAGACGCTGACCGCCTTCAGCATGTCCGAAATGAAGAACTCATTGCCCGCAAACGGCTTGCCGATGGCGGCCGGCGTGCGGATGCAGAAATCCACCGGACGCAGCCCCTGCACGGTCAGGTCGAGCACGCTGGTCAACGCCCGTTCCAGCGATGGGCCAAGGTCGGTGATGGTGAACGACACCTGCCCTAGAGGCAGGCCCGCTTCGGTGACATTGGCCAAACCGCGCAACATCTTGGCGAACATCTTGGGGCCATGATACTCCGCGTCATGGACCGACACCGACACGCCGTCGAGCCCGGCCTCGGCCAGCGCGGCCACGCGGTCGGGCTCGGCCAGGCGGATGCCGTTGGTGTAGATCAGCGGCACCTTGCCGCCGTGGCGGATGCCCTCGACAATGGCGGGCAAGTCATCGCGCATGGTGGGCTCGGCGCCCATCAGGCACACATTGGTGCTCGGGGCCGACAGCGCTTTGGCAACCACCCAGGCGGCAGCACGGTCGGGGATGGAATTGTCGGGCTGGTGATAGCAATGGGCGCAGGCGAGGTTGCAGCGGTCGGTGGCCTCGATCAGCGACAATTGGTCGTAGACCGCGCGGGTGCCGCCCTGCCCGACCTGCTGGCAGGTGCGCCAGAACAGGGCATCGGCCTCGGCCATGGCCACGAGCTCGCCATGGGCGGGGCAGGTCTTGCTGATCCACACCGCACCATCCTTGACGGATAGCCGGGCCGGCACCTCGCGGTAGCAGGTGGGGCATAGGGAAGCGGTAACGCTCATGAACAGGGCTCCGGAAAGCCCACCGGCCCGCGGGGCGGCCCCGGGGGCGGGGG
>JAEZFE010000438.1 GCA_023437865.1 Pseudomonadota bacterium
CGGCTGATCGGTGTGATGGGTCGTGAAGCTCCAGCCCAGGGACCGCGCCATGGCCCGCAGCCCGTCGCGGTGGGCGGCCAGGCGGCGTTGATACGACCCCCGCAAATCCTCGGCCCGGCGTGCCAGCAGATCCCCTTCGCCCTCCAGGCCGGAAAAGCGGATGCGGCCCTCGAACGGCAGGCTTTCTTCCGCCGGATCAAGCACCTGGACCAGATGGCCGGAGGCGCCGGTCGCCGCCAGGGCGCGCAAGGACGCGGCGATCTGCTCCAGCGGCAGCAGGAAGTCCGACACCAGCACCAATTCGGCATGACGCGGCAGACGGCCCGGTGCCGGCAGTTGGTCGGCCGGATCGGCCAGCAGCGCGCCGGCCAGCCGCTCGAAGGCGCCGCCGCCGGTGGTGGGCCCCAGCGCCCCCGAGGCCAGCGCCACCTTCTCTCCCGCCTTCAGCAGCAGTGCCCCCAGCGCCAGCAGCAGCAATTCGGCGCGCTCGTGCTTTTGCGGCAATTCCCCCGATGACCGCCACGCCATGGAAGGCGAGCCGTCGCGCCACAATCCCACCACCTGCGCCGCCGCCCATTCGGTCTCGCGCACGAACAAGCCCTGGGTGCGGGCCGACTGGCGCCAGTCGATGGCGGAAGCCGGATCGCCGGCCTGGGAATGGCGGAACTGCCAGAATGTCTCGCCGGCACCGGCGCGTCGCCGTCCGTGCGTGCCGCCGGTAATCGTCGCCGCCACCCGTTCGGCGGCGAGCAAGAGGGGCGGCAGGCGCGCCGCTAACTCTTGTGGCGTGACGTTCACGCAATGCCCTCGATCAGCCGGGCGATCACGCCGTCCACCGTCACCCCGTCGGCGCGGGCGGCGAAGTTCAGCGCCATGCGGTGGCGCAGGATCGGCGGGGCCAGGGCCACCACATCGTCCAGCGACGGCGACAGCCGGCCCTCCAGCAAGGCGCGGGCGCGGGCCGCCAGCATCAGCGCCTGGGCCGCGCGCGGACCGGGGCCCCAGGCCACGTGACGCTTCACCGTGTCCAGCGCGCTGGTGTCTGGCCGGCCCGAGCGCACCAGCGCCAGGATGGCCTCGACCACCGCCTCGCCCACCGGTATGCGGCGCACCAGGTGCTGGGCGGCCACCAGTTCTTCGGCGGTCATGACGCGGCTGGGCCTGGCTTCGTCCACGCCGGTGGTGGCGATCAGCATCTGGCGCTCGGCGTCCAGCTCGGGATAGCCGACGTCGATCTGCATCAGGAAGCGGTCGAGCTGGGCCTCGGGCAGGGGGTAGGTGCCCTCCTGCTCGAGCGGGTTCTGCGTCGCCACCACATGGAAGGGGGCGGGCAGGTCGTGGTAATGGCCGGCAATGGAAACCTTGTGCTCCTGCATGGCCTGCAGCAGCGCCGATTGGGTGCGCGGGCTGGCACGGTTGATCTCGTCGGCCATCAGCAGTTGGCAGAACACCGGGCCCTGGATGAAGCGGAACGAGCGCGCGCCGGCGGCATTCTCCTCCAGCACCTCCGACCCCAGGATATCGGCGGGCATCAGGTCGGGCGTGAACTGCACCCGTTTGTCGCCCAGGCCAAGCACCACGCCCAGGGTTTGCACCAGCCGCGTCTTGGCCAAGCCCGGCACGCCGATCAGCAGGGCGTGGCCGCCGGCAAGCAAGGTGATCAGGGTTTCGTCTATCACCCGCTGCTGACCGAAGATCACCCGGCCTATGCCCGCACGCGCTTCCGTCATACGGGCGTTGAGGTCGGCCACGGCGTGGATTATGTCATCAAGATTGGCACGCACGCCCGAGGCGCTAGCGTCCAGACCGGACATGGATTTCACGGGCGGGTCCTCCTGAAAAACTGCCAGTTGAATTTCCGCGTGTGCTAACAAGATGATTGGATGGGCGGATAGACCGCCCCGGAGAACGAACCTTGGCGATACTGCCGAAAACCCGCACTCTTCCCGCCAAGCCTCCTGACAATTGCGGTGATCTGGGAATCCGCATCGACCGCAGCGGGCGTTGGTTTTACCATGGCTCACCGATCAACCGCAAAGAGATGGTCTGCCTGTTTGGCGCCATGCTGAAGCGCCATGACGATGGTTCGTACTGGCTGGTGACCCCCGACGAAATGGGTACGATCCAGGTCGAGGATGTGCCCTTTCTGGCCGTCGAGATGTTCACTCATGCGAGCGGCCGCGATCTGGTGGTCAGCTTCCGCACCAACATGGACGAGATCGTGACGGTTGATGCCGATCATCCCTTGAGGATTGCCGAATGCGCCGAAACCGGAGAACCCTTGCCCTACGTCCACGTCCGTGATGGTCTTGAGGCGCGGCTGAGCCGTTCCGTGTACTATGAACTGGTGGCGCAGGGCTTTGAGGAAAAGGTGGACGGAGTAGATCTGTACGGCCTATGGAGCAACGGAACATTCTTCCCCCTGGGGCGGCTGACCGACCCCGCCTGACGCGCCAGGTCATCGCGCGGCTGCTGGCCGAGGGCCTGAACCCGGATGGACGCGGCGACGCCAAGCTGGAGCACCAGCTGGACGGCGATGTGTGTCCGGGCCGGTTGGCGCTTGACCGCGCGCTCACGCCGGCGGCCGTGTTGGTGCCGCTGGTTGAACGGGCCGACGGGTTGACCGTGCTGCTCACCCAGCGCACGGACCACCTGGCGCATCATCCCGGCCAGATCAGTTTTCCCGGCGGACGGCTGGAGGACGCGGATGGCGGCGATACGGTGATTGCCGCCTTGCGCGAAACCGAGGAGGAAATCGGCTTGGCCCGTAAACATGTGGACGTGGTGGGCCGGCTCGATGAATACGTCACCGGGACCGGTTTTGTCGTCACCCCGGTGGTGGGCGTCATCGCCCCGCCCTTCCGGCTGGCCGCCGATCCGTTCGAGGTGGCCGAGGTCTTCGAGGTGCCGCTCGACTTCGTGCTGGAACCCGCCAATCACAAGCTCAACCGCCGCATCGTCGAGGGCCGCCACCGGCCGTTCTGGGCGCTGACTTACGAAGAGCGGGTGATCTGGGGCGCCACCGCCGGCATTTTGGTCAACCTCTCCGATGTGCTGGGGCGGCCATGATGCGCCCGATGCCCGGCGCCGAGCCGCTGGGCCAGCTCTCGCCCCAGCCGTGGATGGACGCGCCCGCGACCAAGCAAGTGGTGGCGGCGCTGACCGCCGAAGGGGCGGAAGTGCGCTTCGTTGGCGGCTGCGTGCGCGACGCGGTGCTCAAGCGGCCCATCAAGGATATCGATATTGCCACCCACGACACGCCCGAGCGGGTCATGGACTTGCTGGCCAAGGCCGGCATTCACGCGATCCCCACCGGCATCGCCCACGGCACGGTGACCGCCGTCATCGGCAAGGAGCATTACGAGATCACCACGTTGCGCGAGGACGTGGAAACTTTCGGCCGCCATGCCCGCGTAAGCTTCACCGACGACTGGACGGCGGATGCCGCGCGGCGCGACTTCACCATGAACGCCATGTGCGCCGATCCCCAAGGTCGGATCTACGATCCGTTCAATGGCTTGGCGGATCTGGGGGCCGGCTGGGTGCGCTTTGTCGGCGATCCCATGAAGCGCATCCAGGAAGACGTGTTGCGGCTGCTGCGCTTCTTCCGCTTCCACGCCCATTACGGCCGTCCGCCCATGGACCCGGCGGCGCTGGCGGCGTGCCGCAAGATGGCGCCCGAACTGGTGCGGCTGTCGGGCGAGCGGGTGGCAGGCGAGCTGATCCGGTTGCTCCAGGCGCCCGATCCTGCCAGCGTGCTGATCGTGATGCAGGCCAACAACATCCTCGCTCCCATCCTGCCTGAGGCGCGCCATGTCGGGCCGCTGAAGGAGCTGACCTGGCTGGAAAGCCGGGCCATGGTGCGGCCCCATCTGGACCCCGATCCCATCCGCCGCCTGGGCGCCTTGCTCGAGACCGATGAAGCGGGCGCCAAGGCCATCGGTGAGCGGCTGAAGCTATCGGTGGCCCAGACCACCCGTATGACCCATATCGCGGTTCCCCGTGTCGAGGTTTATGCCGGCATGGGTGAACGCGCGGCGCGGCGGGCGCTGCGGAAGGTGGGGGCGGACGAGTTCCGCGATCTGGTGCTGACTGCATGGGCGGGCGAGCGTGCCG
>JAEZFE010000473.1 GCA_023437865.1 Pseudomonadota bacterium
GCCTAATCAGCACACGTCGATCCGGTAAGACGGCTGGTGCTGCCAGCAGAACAACCACCGGCCCGGCCGCTCCCCGCGCTCGCCCGAAGGCCTGAAGTTGATCCGGTTGAGAAGTGCCCACGAGCGCAGGTTGCCGGGATGGCACTCTGCGACGATGCGGAGGTGAGGTTGTCTGCTTGCGAGCGTTTCGACAACCGCAGCGACCGCCTCCGTTGCGAGGCCTTGGCCACGTACCGCCGACGTAAGCCAATAGCCAATCTCCACGTTATCCCGTCCCTTGGGATGAAGCCCCACCACCCCCAGCAGTTGCCGCCTATCCCTATCCCAAATTCCAAGAAAGCGATGGCCCTCGGACTGGCTGGCAATCAGGGCCATGGCGTCATCCATGGTGAATGGTTGGGGAAGGAAATGAATGAAAGAGGTCACCGAGGCATCGGTTGCCGCTTGCAAGTCATCGGCATCCTTGGGGCGTAATCCGCTGATCCGGCAGCGCGGCGTTTTCAGTTCCGGAAATTCTTGAATCACGAAACGGTCCCTTAATGAGGGCCGCCGTGCCAGGTGGTGTTCTTGCTGAATTGACCATGCGCCCCGATCACGGCGGCGATGGTCACGAACAATGACGACACCCCGCTCCCCTAAAGGGGGCGCCAATAATTCCGGCAGCGGTGGGTCGCGGAGGAGGTCATCATGGCGCTATCGTGCCACTCTGGCCTCTGGCCCGCAACACCCATAACACCGGCTTCATGGTGAGCCCATGGCGCCGCTGAATGGGCTCGCCCCTCCTCACCGCCCCGCCAGTTTGCGCACGAGCTCGGCGAAGCTCACCACGTCGTGCCCATGCCGGCCGGTGATGACCTTGCCATCCTCCACCGCCGCCGCATCCTGCCAAGTGGCGCCGGCATGAACCACGTCCGAGCGGATGGCCGGCGCGCTGGTCATGGTGCGGCCCTTGGCCAAGCCGGCCTCGATCAGCACCCAGACGGCATGGCCCAAGGCGGCCACCGGCTTGCCCTGGATGGCGGCGTCGCGCACCAGACGGATGATGGGCTCGTCAGCGCGCAGGGTGTCGGCCCCGATCAGGCCGCCGGGCAGCACCAGGGCGGCGAAATCCTGGGCCTCGGCATCGATGGCCGCCACGTCCACCGGGATGTCGCCGTTCCAGTGGGTGTTGTCCCACGAGCGCACCGAATGCTTCTTGGGCGAGACCACCACCAGCCTGTGGCCGTCTTCCGCCAGCGCCTTGCACAGGATGGTCATTTCGCCCTGCTCGAAACCGCTCGCCACCACCATGGCAACCTTGGCCATGTCCGTGCCTCCTGCCGATGAAGTGATTCGGGCAGGTGGGGGGTGGCGTTGCGAAGGTCAACATGGTCATGGGGCTCGGATTGGAGTAAGGTCCGGCCGCCATGACCCAGACCATTTACCATATGTGCCGGCGCGCCGAATGGGAGGCCGCCCAGGCAGCCGGAGGCTATTGCGGTTCGTCCCAGGACCAGGCCGACGGCTTCATCCATTTTTCCACTGCCGCCCAGGTGCGCGAGAGCGCGGCCAAGCATCGCGCCGGCCAAAGCGGGCTGGTACTGTTGGCGGTACACGCCGCCGCCTGCGGGGACGCTCTCAAATGGGAGCCCTCACGTGGCGGCCAGTTGTTTCCCCACATCTATGGCGGGCTGCCCATGGCGGCATTGCGCTGGGTCAAGGAGCTGCCGCTAGGCGAAGGCGGCCTTCATGTATTCCCCGAGCTCGAGGATTGATGGTGTTCGATTATTTCAAGCTGGCCGGGCCGCTGGTCCGCTTCTTCGATCCCGAGACCGCCCACGGCCTGACCATCCGCACGTTGCGCATGGGGCTGGTGCCGCCGCAGCCGCGCGTCAACGCGCCGTCGCTGGAAGTGGCGTTGTGGGGCCTGCGTTTTCCCAATCCGGTGGGCCTTGCCGCCGGCTTCGACAAGAATGCCGAAGTGCCCGATGCCATGCTGCGCCAGGGCTTCGGCTTCGTCGAGATCGGCTCGGTCACCCCGCGCCCGCAGCCCGGCAATCCCAAGCCGCGCATGTTCCGCCTGTCCGAGGACCGTGCCGTCATCAATCGCATGGGCTTCAACAATGAAGGCCTGGAGGCGGTGGCGCGCCGGCTGGAGGCCCGTGCCCGCATCGGCATCGTCGGCGCCAATCTCGGCAAGAACAAGGATACAGAAGACGCCGCCTCGGATTACGAGAAGGGCGCCGCCCGTCTGGCGCCTCTGGCTGACTACATGGTCATCAACGTGTCCTCGCCCAACACGCCGGGTTTGCGCTCGCTGCAGGGCCGCGACCAGCTCGAGGGGCTGGTGGGCCGCACCCGCGCCGCGCTGAATGCCGCCGTGCCGGAAGGCAAGCGTCCGCCCTTGCTGTTGAAGATCGCCCCCGATCTCAACGACGAGGACCTCGCCGATATCGCCGCCGTGGCCCTGGCCGGCGGGCTTGACGGCCTGATTGTCTCGAACACCACCATCGCCCGGCCCGAAACGCTGAAGTCCGAGCATTCGAGCCAGACCGGCGGCCTGTCGGGGGCGCCGCTGTTCCAGCCGGCCACCGCCGTCCTCAGCCGCATGTACGCCCTGACCGAGGGCAAGCTGCCCATCGTCGGGGTCGGCGGCATTGCCTCGGGTGCCGATGCCTATGCCAAGATCCGCGCCGGCGCCTCGCTGGTCCAGCTCTACTCGGCCATGGTCTATGAAGGCCCCGGGCTGGTCACCCGCATCAACCGCGAGCTGGTCACCCTGCTCAAGCGCGACGGCTTCGCCAGCGTGGCCGAAGCGGTCGGCGCCGACCATCGGGGGAAGTGATGCCGGTGCGTCAGATCAAGGGCCTGTCCGAGGTCGCGTCCGGCTTCGATGCCTTCATCCTCGATTTGTGGGGGGTCATCCACGACGGCGTCGAGCCCTATGTCGGCGCCCGCGAGTGCCTGGCCGCCATCCGCGCCGCCGGCAAGAAGACGCTGCTGCTGTCTAACGCGCCGCGCCGCGCCGCCGCCCTGGTCGAGCAATTGGCCCGCATGGGCATGGGGCGCGAGATGTATGATCTGGTGCTGAGCTCGGGCGAGGCGGTGCATATGGAGCTCGCGCGCCGCACCGATCCGTTCTACGCCGCGCTGGGCCACAACATTTACCACATGGGTCCCGAACGCGACCGCAATGTCTACGAGGGGCTTGATCTGGTCGCGGTGGACATGGAGCGTGCCGATTTCATCCTCAACACCGGGCCGTGGAATTTCGACGAGACCGTCGAGGATTATGAGCCCGCCATGCGTGCCGGCCTGGCCCGCAACTTGCCGATGATCTGCGCCAATCCGGACCTGACGGTGATTCGCCAGGGCCAGCCGGTGGTGTGCGCCGGCGCCCTTGCCAAGCGCTATGCCGAGTTGGGCGGCGTGGTCTCGACCCGCGGTAAGCCCGATCCGGCCATCTACGACAACGCGCTTGAGATGCTGGGCGTCGAGCGGTGCCGTGTGCTGGCGGTGGGCGACGCGCTGCATACCGACATCAAGGGCGCCAATGGTGCGGGCATCAGCTCGGTGTTCGTGACCCAGGGCATCCATGCCGCCGAACTGGGCATCCGCCCGGGCGAGGAGGCTGATCCGGACGCCCTGCGAACGGTGGTGGCCCGGCACGGCGAGCGCCCCATGGCGGCCGTCGCCACGTTCCGCTGGTAAACGAGAAACCAAGAAGGTCTGGGAGCATGATGTACGAAACCGATGCGGTGGTGGTCGGCGCCGGCCCGGTGGGCCTGTTCGCCGTGTTCGAATGCGGCATGGTCAAGCTGAAGTGCCATGTGGTCGACGCGCTTGACGCGGTGGGCGGCCAATGTTCGGCGCTCTATCCGGAAAAGCCCATCTTCGACATCCCTGGTCACCCCAAGATCCTTGCCGCCGATCTGATCGAGCGTTTGACTGAACAGGCCGCCCCGTTCGAGCCGGTCTATCATCTCGGCCGCCAGATGGTCGGGCTTGAGCGTCAGGGCGAGTCCTGGCGCTGCACCCTGTCGGATGGCACCACCATTCTTACCAAGGTGGTGATCATCGCCGCCGGCTGCG
This sequence comes from Pseudomonadota bacterium, assembly GCA_023437865.1. Taxonomy (GTDB): domain Bacteria; phylum Pseudomonadota; class Alphaproteobacteria; order Rhodospirillales; family Magnetospirillaceae; genus Magnetospirillum. Next base: position 4,072 of record JAEZFE010000473.1, read on the forward strand.
GCGCCTTCGGCCCCAACCGCCCGCCGCTCGACGGCATCGAACAGTATGAGGGCAAGGGCGTCAGCTACTTCGTCACCCGCCGCGAGGAGTATCGCGGCAAGAAGGTGGTGATCGCCGGCGGAGGCGATTCGGCGGTGGATTGGGCCATCTCGCTGGCCGAAGTGGCGGAAAAGGTGATGGTGGTGCACCGCCGCCCCAAGTTCCGCGCCGCTCCCGAATCGGAAGCCCGCCTCAAGGCGCTGGCTGACGCCGGCACCATCGAACTGGTGGTGCCCTACCAGTTGCACGGCCTGGAGGGCGACGGCGCCAAGCTGTCCGCCGTGGTGGTTGCCACCCTGGACGGCGAAACCCGCCGCCTGGACGCCGACGCCCTGCTGCCGTTCTTCGGCCTGGCCATGAATCTCGGCCCCATCGCCGAATGGGGCCTAGACATGGACCGCAGCCAGATCGCGGTGGAGGCCGCCACTATGGCCACCAACGCGCCCGGCATCCTGGCCGCCGGCGACATCTGCACCTATCCCGGCAAGCTCAAGCTGATCCTGTCGGGCTTCGCCGAAGCGGCCCGCGCCGCCCATACCGCCCACGACCTCGCCCATCCCGGCGAGGCCCTGCACTTCGAATACTCCACTACCTCGGGCGTGCCCGGCGGCAAGTGAAAATCATAGAGGCCGGGCCGCAAGCCGCCCGGCCTCTTGCGCACCCCGATCCGGCACCCTATAACTAGAGGCCTTGGGGTCGCGGGTGTAGCTCAATGGTAGAGCAGAAGCTTCCCAACTAGTCCTTTTGGTTGTTTTGACCGATAGGGATTTCGCCACCCCAGCGGGAAGCTCCCCGGCCAGCGTCACCACCAAATCCGCACTTTCCGACACACTCGCCAACACGGGACGAGGGTGCGGATGGCTTCTATTCGCCAGCGAGGGGACAAGTGGCAGGCCCAGGTGCGCCGCAAAGGCGTTACACCTCTGGTTCAGTCGTTCATGAAATACGCCGATGCGGTCAAGTGGGCGCGCACGATTGAGGCGACCATAGACATCGGGCAGGAGCCGCCCGAAGCCAGCATCATGGCGCGGACAAAGTTCCGCCAACTCCTCGCCCGCTACTTGGCCGAGGTGACGCCGCAGAAGCGTAGCCAGCGCATGGAAACATCGCGCATCAATCGGCTGCTCAAACACGAGATGGCCGAAATGGCCTTGGACAAGCTGACCTCGGGCGTCTTCGCGTCATTCCGCGATCAACGGCTCAAGAAGGTCGGCCCACAGACGGTGCGGCATGACCTGAACCTCCTGGCCCACATCATCAAGACCGCGATGATTGATTGGGACTTCCCGTTCAAGGAAAACCCGCTGGACCGACTTCGGAAACCTGCCATCCCATCTGGGCGCATTCGGCGGGTCAGCGCAGAAGAACTGATTTTGATGCGGGCGGGAATGGAACGCTCGGAATCCACCTACCTCATGCCCATGGTGGACTTCGCCATTGAAACGGCCATGAGGCGTGGCGAAATCCTCGGTCTACTCTGGAAACATATTGACCTTGAGCGGGGCACTGCGCACCTGCCGATGACCAAGAATGGGCATTCCCGCACCGTTCCCCTGTCCAGCAAGGCCCGCGCTATTCTCTCCGCCCAGCCTCGGCGTCGGGTGCGAGTGTTTCCCGTCACTGAAACGGCGGTGCGGCTCGCCTGGGATCGGCTAATGCGCCGCGCCAAGATCAAGGATCTCCACTTCCACGACTTGCGGCATGAGGCCATCTCCCGGCTGTTTGAGAAGGGCTTGTCCATTCCCGAGGTGGCCCTTATTAGCGGTCACCGGGATGCCCGGATGTTATTCCGCTACACCCACCTGACTGCCGAGGAGGTGGGGAAGAAGTTGGACTGACCGATACATCGGCGTCCGTTTAGCGGACGCCGGTCGCCTCATCTTCGGCCAGCACCCTGTAAACGCTGGCGCGACCGATGCCCAATCGCTTGGCGATTTCGGTCGCACCCATGCCCTCGGCCTTCAACCGGCGAACCGTTTCGGTATCAATGGTCGGCTTCCTGCCCTGGTAGACCCCCGCAGCCTTGGCCTTTGCGATGCCTTCCATCTGTCGCTCGCGACGAAGGTTGGTCTCAAACTCGGCGAATACCCCGAGCATATCCAAGAAGCACTTCCCCGCAGCCGTGCTGGTATCAATGGGCTGCTCGGTTGTCCGCAGGCTCGCGCCCTTGGCGCGCAGTTCCCGGACGATGTCTTGGAGG
>JAEZFE010000329.1 GCA_023437865.1 Pseudomonadota bacterium
GTCAGGGCAAACACAGACCCTTTGCCTTCCGTTGACCGCACGCTGATCTGCCAATCCATCAGGGCGGCGACGCGGCGTAGAATGGCGAGGCCCAGGCCCAACCCCTTGCTCTGATCGCGCTCGACATTTCCCAACTGGAAGAAGTCGTCGAAAATGACGCCGAGCTTGTCCTTGGGGATGCCTGGGCCGGTGTCCCACACCTCAATGCGCAGGCCCGTGCCGCGCGGTCGGCAGCCCACAAGGATGCGGCCCTCGGGCGTGTAGCGGAGCGCGTTGTGCATCAGATTGCGCAGCGCCCGCTCTAACAGCTGGCGGTCGGTGTGGACGGCGTACCCGCAGGCAACGGCGCGCAGACTGATGCCCTTCTGGGCGGCGGTCGGCGCCATCTCGGTCATCAATTGGCCGACCAGTTCGCCGACGACCACCCGTTCGTGCTTGATCGGCACCACGCCGGCGTCCAGCCGCGAGATATCTAACAATGCGTGCAGCAATCCCTCGCTGCTGGTCAGTGCTGCGGTGGCCTTGCTCACCACATGCAATTCGGGGCTATCTTTAAGGCGCATCGCCAGTACGTCCAGGAACAGCCGCAGCGCTTGCAGCGGCTGGCGCAAATCGTGGCTGGCCGCGGCCAGGAATTGCGACTTGCCCCGGTTGGCACGCTCGGCCTCGTCCTTGGCCAGGCGTAGTTCGGCGGTGCGCTCGCTCACGATTGCTTCCAAGGCGTCAGCCTGGCTTTCGGTGGTCCGCAGATCGCGCTCGCTGGCCATGCGCAGATGCGAGGCGGCGAATAGGATCAGCCCAAGGGTGGCGATCAGGAAATTCACGCCCTGAAGGGGCCCGGTGCGCACCATGACCGCAAGCTCGTGGGACGAAAGCGCCAAGCCGGCGCGCAGCGCGTACCAAGCCGTCCAAACTGCCAGCAGCCACAGCAGCACGCGCGCCGCTCCGCCTTCGCGCCGATGTGGGAACAAGGCGACAGCGGCACTCAGAAAAAACGGAACCCGGAACGCCGACACCACGAACAGGCGGATGCCGATGTCGGGCATGGGATAGGTGAGCACGTAATAGGCCGCTCCCAGCGCCGCCACCGCGAACCCATAGAGTGCGTCGGGCGGGCGCCGGCCCAGCATCAGCCAGACAGAGCGGTGGAGGATCACCACCGAACCGCCCACCATCATGTTGGCGATGACGTTGGCCAGCCATGGCGGCAGGACCGCTCGAAAGCCAATCAACACTCCGGCCACGCCGTAAAGCAGCAGTGCCGCTGACCAATGCAGCCTGAGCATTGGGGCTGGCGCCGAGTAAGCGGGCAGCACCAGGCCAAGGGCGACTGACATGCAGCTTGACGTCAAAATGACGGTATCGGTGTCGAAGGCTGGCATCGAGACTCGCGGCGTTGCCATGCCAGGGTAACCGGGGCCTTGCGCGCGTCAACGGTACGAGGGTGGATGAGCACAGGGCTTAAGAACGTAATGGTTGGAGACGTCATCCCCTTGCCGGGGTTGCGATTCAACGCCGCATCGGATACCCCTTACCGTCCGTCATTATCCGAGCATTCCATTGTCCCCCATGCGCCTGATCCGACATTGCGGAGAGCTGCCCCCGGACCTGAAAGGGTGTGTGGTGGCGCTTGGCAATTTCGATGGGGTGCACAAAGGGCATCAGGCGGTCATCTCCACCGCCAAGCGCATCGCCCGCGACGCGGCGGCGCCGCTGGCGGTGATGAGCTTCGAGCCCCATCCGCGCACGTTCTTCAAGCCCGAGCAGCCGCCGTTCCGCCTGACCCCCTTCCGGGTCAAGGCGCGGTTGATCGAGGCACTGGGGGCGGATTTGCTGATCATGCAGCATTTCGACGCCGCCTTTGCCAACCTGACCGCGCTGGAATTCGTCGGCGATATTCTGCTGGCCGGGCTGGGCGCGCGGCATGTGGTGGTCGGCTATGATTACGTGTTCGGCAAGGGCCGTCAGGGCACCGGCGCGCTGTTGCAGAAGATTTCCGACGAGGGTCAGTTCGGCTTCACCGCCGTGCCGCCGGCGATGGCACCGTCGGGCGACGTCTATTCGTCCACTCGGGTGCGCGAGTACCTAACCGCTGGTAAGCCCGCCGAGGCCGCCCAGCTGCTGGGGCATTACTGGGAGATCGAGGGCCGCGTCGAGCATGGCGACGCGCGCGGCCGCACCATCGGCTTCCCCACCGCCAATCTGCATCTGGGCGAGTACCAGCGCCCGGCCGCTGGCGTCTATGCGGTGCGCACCGGCATCGACCAGGGCGGCTCGACCGTGTGGCATGACGGTGTCGCCAATTTCGGTCGCCGCCCCACCTTCGACAAGACCGACGAATTGCTCGAGGTCCATCTTCTGAACCACTCGGAAGATCTCTACGGCAAGCATTTGCGGGTGGCGCTGGTCGAGCACCTGCGGCCCGAACTCAAATTCTCCGGCCTGGACGAGCTGAAGGCTCAGATCTCTGCCGATGTCACCGTGGCGGCCCGGTTGCTGGCCGCCCGCCATTTCCCCGAAAGCCCCGGCCCCATGGTGCCGGTGGAATGAAGCTGAGAGCCGCCCGATGAGCGTGGACTACAAGAATACCGTCTTCCTGCCCAAGACCGACTTTCCCATGAAGGCCGGACTGCCCGAGCTTGAGCCCCGGCTGCTGCAGCGCTGGACCGAGATCGGCCTGTTCGACCGTCTGCGCGCGGCGGCGGCGGGAAAGCCCAAGTTCACCCTGCATGACGGCCCGCCCTATGCCAACGGCCACCTGCATATCGGCCACGCGCTGAACAAGATCCTGAAGGACGTCATCACCCGCTCCTTCCAGATGCGCGGCTATGATTCCAA
>JAEZFE010000072.1 GCA_023437865.1 Pseudomonadota bacterium
TGGAGCGCTGGCGCTGGATGCCGCGCCAGCTGGACTCCACCCACATCGCTGTGAACTTGCCCGCCGCCCATCTGGAGCTGGTGCGCAATGGCGAGATCCAGATGGCCATGCGTGTGGTCGTCGGCGATGTCAAGCACCAGACCCCCAGCATGGCCACGACCATGAGCTCGGTGGTGCTGAACCCGACCTGGACGGTGCCGCCGTCGATCGCCACTAAGGAGATCCTGCCCAAGCTGCGCAAGGACCCCAATTATCTGGTGTCCAACAACATGCAGATCCTTGAGGCCTTCCCAGAGGGTAGCCCGCAGGCTCAGGGCGTCGGCATGGAATGGAACAAGTATTCCAAGTTCCCGTGGCGCATCCGCCAGGCGCCGGGCCCCGATAACGCCCTGGGCCAGGTCAAGTTCAACCTGGCCAACGGCGACGACATCTATCTGCACGACACGCCCAAGCGCCAGTATTTCGGCCGCATCTTCCGCGCCCTGTCGCATGGCTGCGTGCGCGTCGAGCGCCCGGTCCAACTGGCCCAGGCCCTGGTATCGCCGGAATGGGCCAGCCGGGTGGACGACTTGATCGCCGAGGCCAACACCAAGACGCTGAAGCTGGAAAAGCCGCTTACGGTCTATCTGATGTATATGACCGCCTGGGCCGACGAGGACGGTACCATCAATTTCCGCGACGACCTTTATGGCCATGACGGCCGTCTAAAGGCCCAGCTCAAGCGTCCACGCGCCCCCCAACCTCAGGTCGCGCAGGACCGCCCCCAGGGCACTCTCTGACCCGGTCTTCATCACCCCCTTACGCACCTTAAGCAAGTCTGCCGCCCCCGTGCGGGGTCCAGTGATAAAGTGATATCACCAACGCACAGGAGGTTGACTCGGCACCCTGCCCTGATGGTATTTACGGACTCTCCATAAGGGGGGAGCGCATGCACCAGGGTGATGACGGAAGCAACCGCGAAGGCCTTTCGCGCAGGTCGTTCCTGACTTTAGGCCTGGGTGCCGCCGCAGCCACAACTTTGGTGGCGAGCCCGCTGGAAGCCGCCGTACGGGCTATGCCCGAGCGCGGCCTGCACCTCTACAACACCCATACCGGCGAGTACCTGAGGACGGTCTACTGGGCCGATGGCAAGTACTTGGCCAAGTCGCTCGCGCAGGTGAACAAGTTCATGCGCGACCATCGCTCGGGCGACGTGCACCAGATCGATCCGCGCCTCCTGGATCTGATGGTGGCGGTGCACAAGAAGTTCGGCACCAAGGGCGCCATCCACATCATCTCCGGCTACCGCTCGCCCCACACCAATGCCACGCTGGCGTCCCATTCCGATGGCGTGGCGCACAACAGCCTGCATATGTCGGGCAAGGCCGTGGACATCCGCATCCCGGGCCAGAGCACCAAACTGGTCGGTCGCGCCGCCAAGACGCTGAAGGCCGGTGGGGTTGGCACCTACCCCTCCTCTAACTTCGTCCACATCGATACCGGCCGCGTCCGGTACTGGTAACAGACGAACCGGGGGCCGGGATGATGCACAGCGTTCTCACCCGGAACGGTCGCATCCTCGTCATTGACGACATTCCCGACAATGTGCGGGTTCTCACCCACGCGCTCAACGGCGAGCACGAGGTGTTCTTTGCCCTCGATGGCGAGCGGGGCGTGCAGATCGCGCGTGAAAAGCTACCCGACCTCATTTTGCTGGACGCCGTGATGCCCGGCATGGATGGCTTCCAGGTCTGCCAGGAGCTGCGGAGCCGGCCAGCCACCGCCGACATCCCCATCATCTTCGTCACCGCCATTGGCCGGCCGGAGGATGAGGCGCGCGCCTTCGACGTCGGCGCGTTGGATTTCATCAACAAGCCCATCAATCCCGCCGTGGTCCGAGCCCGGGTGCGCACCCATCTTGCGCTCAGCCGGCTGTACAAGGATATGCGCGAGACCGTTGCCGAGCGGACCCGCGAGCTTACCCTCGCCCTTGCCGAAGCCGAAGCGGCCCGCGCCGAGGCCGAACGGGCCAACCAGGCCAAAAGCCGCTTCCTCGCCACCCTGAGCCACGAGTTGCGCACGCCGCTCAACGCCATCATCGGCTTCAGCCAAATGCTGCTGGAAGAGCCGTTCGGGCCGCTGGGTGCCGAGCCTTATCGCGGCTATTTGGCGGATGTGGAACAGAGCGGCGAACACCTGCTGGCGCTCGTCAATGATCTGCTCGACCTCTCTCGGATCGAAGCAGGCAACCGCAGCGTCGAGCTGGCCTCCGTGGATGCCGTCGCCGTGGTGGCGGATTGCACCCGCCTGCTGGATCACCGCGCCTGCAGTGCCGGTGTCACATTATCAGCGCACCTGCCGACAGAGCCCACACTGGTGCGTGCCGAGCGCAAAGCGCTCAAGCAGGTGTTGCTCAACATCATCGACAACGCCATCAAGTTCACCCCATCCGGGGGCCGCGCCACAGTGTCAGTCCAGCGCTTCGGTGACCGCATCCTCTTCGAGGTGGCCGATACCGGCATAGGCATCGGCGCCGATAACCTGGCCCGGGTCTGCGACCCGTTCGTTCAGGTCGAACGGGAATTGGGCCACGGCTATCACAGCGGCGCCGGGCTCGGGCTATCCATCAGCAAGGCCCTGGTGGACCTCCAGGGCGGTGTGCTGAACATCGCCAGCGAGCCGGCGCGCGGCACCGTGGTGGGGTTCAGCCTGCCACAGGGATGAGACTCACTGGCGGTTCAGCATGGGCATCAGCCCCTGAACGGCCTGGGCGATTTTCTCGGGCGGAACCGAGCGCAGGTCCATTCCCAGCCAGCCGGCGGGGAGTTCGAATACGCGCTCCTCGACCCGCCCGATCTTGAGCGAGGACAGCGCGGTCTCCACCTGAGATTGCTGTCCATTGGGGGCGGTCATCACGCCCTCGGCACGGACCAGGATGTCCTCCTTCGAAAACCAGGCATGGCCGTCAAAGCGCGAGTTCTTCGGCCCCTTGGCGGCGACCTTGTATCGGGTCGCCTTCAGGCCGGCCACGTTTTCTTCGCGCAGCTTGGTACGCTCGACCACCAACTGGTCCAGCCCGCCGGCGAGTTCACCGACCGCCTGGAAGCCCAGCCCCACATACCAGCGCCCGCCAGGTTTTATCAAGTAAGCGGAATCAGTGTCGCGGCGCAGCAACACGGTTTGGCCCCCGCCCTGGGTATCGAAATCGCGGCGCTCGCGGCCCGGCGCATGCCAGACCTTGCCGTTATAGGTGCCCTTGTCGCCGGTCACCGTGAAGTTGGCGGTATAGGACACCGGCACGTCGAGCAGATCGATGGCGCGCTCGGCCGCACGGGCCGGGGCAGCCAGCACAGCGGCGGCCAGGAGCAACGGCGACAGCCAGCGTTTCAGCACTTTACCCACCTCGCGGTCTGCGGTAACGGAGCCCTGGTTAAACCACGGCATCGTGGCAAGGTTAAGGTAAAAGACCTACCCACCCGGCCAGCCCAAGGGGTACCATAATTGCGCCATAGGGGAACAAGAGGGAATCGTGATCGCCCATAGTGTCGCTGACCAGTTGCGGCAAATTGACCGCGCGGTGACTACGCTGACCCGTTCGACCGAAGCCCTGCTGCGCGCCACCAAGGAGGACGCGCTGCTGGAGGATATCTGCCGCATTGCGGTGGGAGTGGCCGGCTACCGCCTGGCCTGGGTCGGTTATGCCCACAAGGACGAGGGGCGCAGCGTCCGCCCCGTGGCCGTGGCGGGGCGCGGCCAAGCGTACCTTAACCACGTCAGTGTATCGTGGGCCGATACCGAACTCGGCAACGGCCCCATCGGCACCGCTATTCGTTCCGGCCAGTCCCAGGTGGTCGCCGACATCGCCTCGGACCCGCGCTTCGAGCCATGGCGTGAACCGGCACTGCACCATCATTTCCGCTCCATGCTGTCGCTGCCCCTGGGCAATGGCGACGAACGCTTCGGCGCCCTCAATATCTACGCCGCCGAGCGAGACGCCTTCGATTCCGAGGTCATCCGCCTGATGGAGGATCTGGCGCGCAACCTGACCTATGGCATCGGTGCCCTCAGGGTGAAGGCCGAGCACGAGCGGGCGGTGCGCGAACTTGCCGAGTCCGAGGAACGCTACCGTTCGCTGATCGAACTGACGCCGGATGCTATCCTGGTGCACAGCCAGGGGACCATCCTGTTCGCCAACCCGGCCTCGGCCCGGGTGTTCGGGGCCAGTCAGCAAGAGCTGGTGGGCCAACGGTTGTTCGACCTAATCCACCCCGATTTTCACGGCGAGGTGGAACGCCGCATTGCCCACCCGCCCGAGGAACGGCTGGTGTTTCAGTATCGCATGCGGCGCACGGATGGCAGCGAGTTCGAGGGCGAGACGGCGGCCACCAACGTGACCTTCCATGGCCTGCCGGCCCGCATCCTGGTCATCCGCGATGTCACCGAGCGCAACGAGGTTCAGGAACAACTTGTGCAGGCCGCCAAGCTGGCCACGCTGGGTGAAATGGCGGCGGGCCTGGTGCATGAACTGTCGCAGCCGCTCAACATCATCCGCCTGACCGCCGAGGGCGCGCTGCTGTTCATCGAGCGCGGCAAGGCGACGCCGGAATGGCAGGCCCAGCAATTCCAATTGGTGGCCGACCAGGCGCAACGAACCGCCGAGATCATCGACGACATCCGTATCTTTTCGCGGCGCGATACCAGTCCGGTGCAGGTGTTCGACGCCGTGGCGGCCATCGGATCGGCGCTGAGCGTTCTTGCCGGCCAGTTACGCCCCGACGAAATCACCCTGGTCACCGACCTGCCGTTGGAACCAGTGCTGATGCGCGGCCGCCGGGTGCAACTGGAGCAGGTGGTGATGAACCTGATCACCAACGCCCAGCATGCCCTCAAGGAGAAGCGCGAACGTGACGGCGAGCCCGAGGGCTGGTCGGCCCGCATTACCCTGTCGGCCAAGCGCCGGGGCGCCAACCTGACCATCACCGTCGCCGACACCGGTCCGGGTATCTCGCCCGCGGTACGCGCCCGCATCTTCGAACCGTTCTTCACCACCAAGGAGGCCGGGCGAGGCACCGGCCTGGGCCTGTCGGTCAGCTTCGGCATCATCGCCAACATGGGGGGACGGCTGGAGGTTCAGGACCACGCCGAGGGCGCCTGCTTCGCCATCACCCTGCCGGTGGACGATGACGGCACGCTGGCCGCCTGCCGCGACAAGGACGTGGTGCCGGGCGCGGCGCAGGACAGCCACATCATGGTGGTCGAGGACGAACAGACCGCCGGCGAGACCCTGGCCCGCTTCCTCGGTGAACTTGGCTACCGCGTGACTGTGTGCACCAGCGGCAACGAGGCATGGCGCAAGTTCATGGCCGACCCCGCCGATGTGGTCATCACCGATCTGCGCATGCCCGCCGGGGGTGGAGAGCAGTTGGTGGAGAAGCTGCGCGACTTCGATCCACTGATGCCCATTATTATTGTCACCGGGCATCTGGGCGCCACCGAAAGGCTGGCCGAGAATCTGAACGACGATCGTTGTGCGGTCCTCAAGAAACCTGTTCCGCTTGGCAAACTGGCCGAGATCATCGCCCGGTTCCTGATGCCCCCGGACGATGAAGGATATTGAGTGCATCATTGATTCCGCTAGACCATAATGTGCCCGAGACTATACGTTCAGGCGCACCTCAGGGCCGGATGGCCAAGGTTGGGAGACCACTTATGCAAATCCTGGTCGCCGACGACCACAAGCTGGTGCGTGACGGCCTGAAGCCGTTCCTCCTGGAGCTGGGCTCCAATGTGGAGGTTCTGGACGCCGCCAACATCGAGGAGGCTTTGGCCGTGGTCGCCAAGGCCGGGCAGCTTAGCCTTGTCC
>JAEZFE010000075.1 GCA_023437865.1 Pseudomonadota bacterium
GGCAAACGACGCCCAACGGGGCGGCTCGGGCTTGCGAGGGTGGGCTTTGCCGGATGCCCGCGCCCGGCGAGGGCGAGCATGATGTGGGGTGCACCACCCTCCGACTCACTCCGTCAAGGAGCGTAAACCCGCTCCAACGCCTCGTCGTCGAAGGAGTAGACGGTTCGGCAGAACTCGCAGGTCACCGTGACCTCGCCCTTTTCATCCCTCAAAGCGGAAATCTCGTCACGCGGGATCGAGCGAAGGGCGCTGGCGATCTTGGGCAGCGAGCAGCGGCACTTGGCGGCCAGACGCTTGGGCTCCCACGCCTGCAAGCCCTCGCCATGGAACAGGCGGAACGCCACCTGACCCGGGTCGAGTGCCAGCAGCTCGTTCTCGCTCAGGCTGGCGAGCAGGATCGACGCGGTGCGCCAATGCTCGACGGATTCGTCGGCGGTCATGATGGGGGCGCCAGGCTGGCTGCCCGGCATGCGCTGGATCATCAGCGCACCCACCTGCCAGCCCGCGCCCTCAACCGGCGCGCGCGACGCGACCATGACCTCGGTATCAAGCTGCTCCGACTGGGCAAAGTACTCCTTGGCGCAATCGGCCAGGGTGGCGCCGTTCAGTTCGACGATACCCTGGTAGCGGTCGGTCTTCGGCCCCTGGTCCACGGTGAAGGCTAGATAGCCGGTGCCGAACAGCCCCTTGACCGAGGTATCGGCGGCAGCGGCCAGCTTGTTGGCGTCGAAGCGGGCATAGCCGCGGATGTCTCCAGCACTGGTCACATCCGCCAGCACCAGGCCCACCGGCCCGTCACCCTGGGCCTGCAGGGTAAATACGCCATCATACTTGAGCGAGCCGGCCAGCACGCCGGCAAGCGCCAGGGTTTCCGCCAGCAGCTTGCCCACCGCCGGCGGATAATCATGGCCGTCCAGGATGGCATCCACCGCCGGGCCCAGCCGCACCAACCGGCCGCGCACCGCGCCGCCGGCCACCTGGAAGGGAAGGATCAGGTCGTTCTTATCAGCACTCACAGCAGGCACCACGTAAGGATGCCCTTCTGCACATGCAAGCGGTTTTCCGCTTCGTCCCACACCACCGATTGCGGGCCGTCGATCACCGAGTCGGTAACCTCTTCGTTGCGGTGCGCCGGCAGGCAGTGCATGAACAGCGCGTCCGGGGCGGCCAGTGCCATCAGGGCATCATTGACCTGGAACGGCGCCAGCAGGTCATGGCGGTTTTTGTCCTGACAGCCCATGGACACCCAGGTGTCGGTCAGCACCAGATGGGCGCCGGCGGCGGCCTCCTTGGGATCATGACCGATGGTCACCTTGGCGCCTTGCGCGCGCGCCCAATCCACCACTGCCTGCTCGGGACACAGCTGCGGCGGGCAGGCCAGCCGCATCTCGCAGCCGAAATGGGCGGCCGCCTGAATCCAGCTGGCGGCCACGTTGTTGCCGTCGCCGACCCAGGCTACCACCTTGCCGTCGAGCGGACCGCGGTGCTCTTCGTAAGTCATGATGTCGGCCATGACCTGGCAGGGATGGGTGCGGTCGGTCAGGCCGTTGATCACCGGCACGGTGGCGTATTCCGCCAGCTCGATCAGCTTTTTCGGATCGTCGGTGCGGATCATCAGTGCGTCCACATAGCGCGACAGCACGCGGGCGGTATCGGCGATGGTCTCGCCACGGCCCAACTGGGTGTCGCCACGCGACAGCACGATCACGTCGCCACCCAGCTGCTTCATGCCGGTTTCGAACGAGACGCGGGTGCGGGTGGAGGGCTTCTCGAAGATCATGGCGAGCACGCGGCCCGCCAGCGGCTTGTCCTTGCCGAACGGCTTGTCGCCACGCTTGTAGGCGGCGCCGAGATCGAGGATGCGCCGCAGGGTCTCGGTGTCGAAACGATCGAGATCGAGGAAGTGCCGGGTCTGTCCGGCCCGGGTCCGGCCGGGGTTGACGGTCATGGATTCACCTCGGAAAGAGTCCGCTCGAGGATGCCGAGCGCCTCAGCGATTTCGGCCTCGCGGATGATCAGTGGCGGCAGCAGCCGCACGACGTTGTCGCCGGCACCGACGGTCAGCAGACCGTTGGCCAGCAGCTTGGATTGCAGCTCGGTATTGGGGATCCTGGCCTTCAGCCCGATCATCATGCCCAGGCCGCGCACTTCCTCGATCACGGCGGGGAAGCGGGCGCACAGGGCAGCCAGCTTGGTGCGCAGCATCTCGGCCCAACGCGCGGTCTGGTCATGGAAGCCGGGCTCCAGCATGACGTCGAGCACCGCCTCGGCCGCCGCCATGGCGAGCGGGTTACCGCCGAAAGTGGAGCCATGGGCACCGGCGCTCAGGCCCTTGGCCGCCTCGGCGGTGGCCAGGCAGGCGCCGACCGGGAAGCCGCCGCCCAGGCCCTTCGCCACCGGCATGATGTCGGGCGTCACGCCCACATGCTCGTAGGCGAACAGCTTGCCGGTGCGGCCCATGCCGGTCTGCACCTCGTCGAAAATCAGCATCAGGCCGAACTCGTCGGCAGTGGCGCGCAGGCGCTTCAGATAATCCGGATCACCGGCGACGATGCCGCCCTCGCCCTGCACCGGCTCGACCAGGATGGCGGCAGTCTGGGGACGGATGGCGGCGCGCAGGGCATTCAGGTTGCCGTAGGGCACGTGCACGAAGCCCTGCACCACCGGATCAAAGCCCTTGAGGTGCTTTTCCTGGCCGCCGGCGGCAATGGTCGCCAGCGTGCGACCGTGGAAGGCGCCGGTGGCGCAGATGATCTCGTACTTGCCGGGATTGCCCGATTCGTAGTGATACTTGCGCGCCATCTTGATGGCACACTCGTTGGCTTCCGCACCCGAGTTGCAGAAGAACACGGTGTCAGCGAAGGTGTTAGCGACCAGCTTGGCGGCCACCTTCTCCTGCCCGGCCACCCGGTACAGGTTCGAGGTGTGCCACAGCTTGCCGGCCTGCTCCTGCAGCGCCTTGACCAGCCGGGGATGGCAATGGCCCAGCGAGGTCACCGCCACGCCCGAGCCGAAATCCAGGAATCGTCGCCCGTCCGTCGACCAAAGATAAGCGCCCTCGCCCCGTTCAAAGGCGACATCGGCCCGCGCATAGGTCGGCATAACGACAGGAAACACTGATCCACCTCCCCAACTGCAACGCCGGGAGCCCTCGTCCCCAACGGACGATCAGGACCGGCATGCTGAAAAGGAAAGGCGGGACTATCCTCGCCTTCGCCGCCAAAGTCAACCTTTGCGCGGTTAGGAGTTGTTTAGCCCTTAGGCGCCGGGCGCGGGCATCCCCCCGCTTGTGGGCGTAGCCCACCCTCCGCAGGAGCTCCGGGCCGCCCTGCGGGCGTCGTTTGCCCCTTCAGGGCGGCACGACTAACGCTCGCATAAGCTCGCGAGCCCTCAACGGGCCAGTCCCTCGGCTGCGCCTCGCTCCGATCAAGCCTTCAGCTTGTACCCCGTTGCCAGCATGCGCCAGGTGACGAACAGCAGCACCGCGTCGGCCAAGCCGACCATGGCCAGTCCGACCCAGACCGGGCCGTCGGCATGGCCGATGAACCCATAGCGGAAGCCGTCGATCATGTAGAAGAACGGATTGGCGAGGGCAAAGGCGTGGAACCCTTCGGGCAGGCGCTCGATGGAATAGAATGTGCCCGACAAGAACGACAGCGGCGTGACAATGAAGTTGGTCACCGCCGCCATGTGGTCGAACTTGTCGGCCCAAATACCGCCGATCATGCCCAGGAGCGACAGCAGCAGCGAACCGCCCACCGCATGGAACAGAATGAAGAGCGGCGCGTGGATGTGGACCTTGACGAACAGGGCCATGGCCGCCGTCACCGCCACGCCGACCACCAAGCCGCGCGCCACGCCGCCCAGGGCCACCGCCAGCGTCTGCTCGCCCGCCGAA
>JAEZFE010000102.1 GCA_023437865.1 Pseudomonadota bacterium
CCAGGAGACCGCCCCCGATTACACGCTGTGGCACCTGAACGGCAGCTATCAGGTCAACGACAACGCCACATTGCGGGCCGGCCTGCGCAACATCACCGACGTCCGGCTGGCCGAGGAATCCGACCTGTTCGGCTATTCCGAGCTGGGACGCACGGCCTATCTGGCCGTGGACGTGAGCTTCTAGGGCCCGGAGAACACCATGAGAGTCGCCGCCATCCTGCTGCTGCTCGCGGCGTTCTTCGCCGTCGCGCCCGCACAGGCCAAGAGCATCCTGTTCCTCAGCGCGCCCCCGCTTCAGGCGGGCAAGTACGAGAACATCAAGCCGCTGGCCAAGGCGGCCGGCATCGACATGGAATACCGGTTCATCGACAAGCTGGGCCCGGAGACCAAGGCAGCCGATCTGTCGCGGCACGACTTGATCGTCATCGACGCCCCCTACGGGGCGGCCATGGGCAACATGCAGCAGCGGCTGGCGCCGCTGCTGCCCGGCATCACCGCGCCATGGCTCTGGATCCGGTCGGGCAAGCCCGAGGCCAAGGGCATCGCCCCCGACCTCGCCGACCTTTTGCATGCTTATTACACCAATGGCGGCCGGGCCAACTTCGCCGCCTTCCTATGCCAAATTCAGCGCAAGCAATTTGGCGTAGCGGGGAAGGAATGTCCGGCGCCGGTCGTGTTTCCCGAGACCGGCCTCTACCACCCCGGCTATGGCGGCCGGGTGTTCGCCGAGCTCACGGATTATCTAAAATGGAAGCGGATCGATGCGGCCAAGATGCCGCCGGCGATCGCCATCCTGTTCCACAAGGGCTATCTCGATTCCGAACTGACCGGCTTCATTGACGAGACCATCCGCCGGATCGAGAAGGCCGGCGCCGTGGCCCTACCGCTCTACGCCCCGGCCATGGCGAACGGCGAGATCGCCCGCATGGTGTCACTGAACGGCAGGCCGGTCGCCGGGGTGATCATCAACACCCAGATCATGCTGAACGCCGAGGGCCGCAAGGCCGAGTTCGACGCGCTGGGCGTTCCGGTGATCCAAGCCATGCCCTACCGCAAGGGCGAACAGGCCGAGTGGGAACAGGACCCGGTCGGCGTCGCGGTGCGCGACATCCCGTTCTACCTGGCCCAGCCCGAATATGCCGGTATCGTCGACCCCCTGATCGCCGCCCACACCCGCAAGGCGGATGGCGACATCGCCGCCATCGACGCCCAGCTCGCCTCGGTGGTCAACAAGGCCATCAACCTGACCCGTCTGCAGCGCCTGCCCAACGCCCAGAAGAAGGCGGCGATCCTCTTCTACAACTATCCCCCGGGTGAGAAGAACCTGGGCGCCTCGTTCCTGAACGTGCCCAGGAGCCTGGAAGGCGTCTTGGCCGCGCTCCAGCAGCGCGGCTACACGGTGGAGCGGCGCGATGAAGCCGCGCTGATCGAGCAGCTTTCGGCCATGCTGAAGCCGTTCTACCGCAGCGGCGAGACCCGCCCGCTGCTGGCCCAGAACCTCGCCGCCAAGCTGCCGCTGGACCGCTACCGCGCGTGGTTCGACGCCCTGCCCGAAGCGGTGCGCCGGCCGGTGCTGGAGCGTTGGGGACCGCCCGAACGCTCGGCCATGGCGTCGCGCGAAAGCGGCGAGCGCTTCTTCGTGGTGCCGCGGCTGCAGCTCGGCAACATCGTCATCATGCCCCAGCCGCCGCGCGCCGAGGCCACCGGCGGGCGCGAGAAGGCGCTGTACCACGACACCAAGGTGGCGCCGTCGCACTTCTATCTGGCCGCCTATCTGTGGGCCCGCCAGGAATTCGGCACCCACGCTTTAATCCATTTCGGCACCCACGGCACCGCCGAATGGCAACCCGGCAAGGAACGCGGGTTGTCGATCACTGATTATCCTTATCTGGTGCTCGGCGACACGCCGGTGCTCTATCCCTACATCGTCGACAATATCGGCGAGGCGTTGCAGACCAAGCGCCGGGGCCGCGCCGTCACCATCTCCCACGCCACGCCGTCGTTCTCGCCGGCGGGCCTGCACGGCGACATCAACACCCTGCATGACCTGCTGCACACCTGGCAGAACATGGAGGAGGGCGAGGTGCGGGCCAAGAATGCCCAGCACATTCGCTCACTGGTCGCCCAACTGGCCCTGGACAAGGACATGGGCTGGGACGGCGCCGCCATGGACAAGGACTTCAAAGGCTTCCTCGATGCCCTGCACCTGCACCTGCACGAGCTTGCGCTTTATCAGCAACCGCTCGGACTGGCGACGTTCGGCCAGCCCGCCGAGTCCGACCTGCGCCTGTTCACGGTGATGCAGATGCTGGGCAAGCCGCTGCTGGCGGCGCTTCAGCCCAATGCCCCCGAGGAAATGGTGGTCGGCGATTATGCCAAGCTGAAGGAAACCCCGGCCTATTCGTTCCTGGACAAGCACGTCAGGCGGGGCGAGCCCTATGCCGGAACGCCGGAACTGGCGCAGCTGGTGGAAAAGGGCCGTGCCTATTGGAACGGCCTGACAGAAACCCAGGAAATGGCGAGCCTGCTGGGCGCGCTGGAGGGGCGCCACATCCCCACCTCGTACGGCGGCGACCCCATCAAGAACCCCGACAGCCTGCCCACCGGGCGCAACCTGTACAGCTTCGACCCGTCGCGCGTACCGACTAAGCAGGCCTGGGAAGCCGGGCGCGAGGCCGCCGAACAATTGATCAATCAGCACCGCGATCAGCACGGCGCCTATCCCAACAAGCTGGCCTTCTCGCTGTGGTCGGTGGAAACCATGCGCCATTACGGCGTGCTGGAGGCCCAGGCGCTGGCGGTCATGGGCTTCAAGCCTAAATGGGACGATGGCGGCCGCGTGACCGGCATCGAGGCGATCCCCGCTGCCGAGTTGAAGCGGCCCCGGGTGGACGCGGTGATTTCCGCCACCGGCCTCTACCGCGACCATTTCCCCAATGTGATGAAGTGGCTGGCCGAGGCCGCGCGCCAGGCCGGTGAGTTGGCCGAGCCCGACAACCCCATCGCCGCCAATACCCGCGCGATCGAGGCGGCGCTGATGGGCCAGGGCGTGGCGCCAGCCGACGCCAAGCGTTTCGCCCAAACCCGCGTGTTTTCGTCGGAATCCGGCGCCTACGGCACCGGTCTGGACGATGCCACCCAGGCCACCGACACCTGGGGCACCGGCAAGGACGGCAAGGAGGACCGCGCCGAGGCTGACCGCAAGCTGGCCGACCTGTATCTGAACCGCATGCAGTTCGCCTATGGCCCGGACGAGGCCAAATGGGGCGAAAAGCCGCCGGTCAACGCCTATGCCGAACATCTGCGGGGCGTCAACGGTGCGGTACTGTCGCGCAGCTCCAACCTGTACGGCATGCTGACTACCGACGATCCCTTCCAATATCTCGGCGGCCTGGGCCTCGCCGTACGCTCGCTCAGCGGCAAGTCGCCCGAACTCTACATCTCCAACCTGCGCGAGACCGGGCGCCCCCGCACCGAGACCGCCGCCGGCTTCCTCGCCCGCGACCTCAAGGGCCGCTATTTCCATCCCGGCTGGATCCAGCAGATCCAGAAGGAGGGCTACAGCGGCACCCTCGAAGTGCTCGACACCGTCAACAATCTGTGGGGCTGGCAGGCCACCGCGCCGGAAACCGTCCGCGACGACCAGTGGAACGAGCTGAAGGCGATCTATGTGGACGACAAGTACAAGCTGGGCCTGAAGGAATGGTTCGAAGCCAATAATCCCCACGCGCAGGCCCAGATCATCGAGCGGATGATGGAGGCCGCCCGCAAGGAATACTGGAAGGC
The DNA here is from genome assembly GCA_023437865.1 of Pseudomonadota bacterium. Taxonomy (GTDB): domain Bacteria; phylum Pseudomonadota; class Alphaproteobacteria; order Rhodospirillales; family Magnetospirillaceae; genus Magnetospirillum. The sequence goes on from JAEZFE010000102.1 coordinate 3,787, forward strand.
CGACCCCAAGGATCTGGCCGAACTCGCCCAGCGCTGGAAGGAATTGGCCGAGCGCCACGACGTGGTCAGCCACAACAAGAAGTTCCAGGACTTCGTCGAACAGGCCGCCGTGGGCTACGGCCTCGCCGCCCCCGGCCAGACCGCGCCGGCGGATGCCGCCGACAATCCGGCCAAGGCCGACGCCCCCCTGCAGCAGGTCCAGGGCCAGCGGCTGGAAAAGCAGGAGCCGGCCGAACCGCCGCCCTTCGACTGGACCGGGCTGGTCGCCGCACTGATTGTCGCCGTGACC
>JAEZFE010000107.1 GCA_023437865.1 Pseudomonadota bacterium
AGGTAACACTCATCTCCGTGGGGCCATCGGCGGCGATGCCGTCGGCGGAAAAGGCGAAGCGCAGGGGGGCGATCAAGGACATGGCGCGTCCTCCGATCCTAGTATTGGCGCAGCAGGCCGATGAGGCGGCCCTGGACCTGAACTCGGTCAGGCGGGAAGATCCGGGTTTCGTATTTTTTGTTCGCGGGTTCCAGCGCGATGGAGGCACCCTTGCGGCGCAGGCGCTTGAGCGTGACTTCCAAATCATCCACCAGGGCCACGACGATGGTTCCGGCCTCGGCGGTGTCGCAGCGGCGGATGACAACAGTGTCGCCGTCCAGGATACCGGCGTCGATCATCGAATCACCTTCCACCGACAGGGCGTAATGTTCGCCCGTGCTCAGCATGGAGGCCGGGACCTCGATGGTTGAGGTATGGTCGCGCAATGCCTCGATGGGGGTGCCGGCGGCGATCTTGCCGTAGAGCGGCAAGCTGACTGCGTCGGCGTTGGAGGCCATCTGGGTGGCGCCAGGGAGTGCCGCCGCGAAATTGCCCTTGATGACGGTCGGTGAGAACTTCGCCGAGGGTTGCGGCAGCGGCTGATCGGCGGCGTTTTCGGGCAGCTTGACCACTTCGAGGGCGCGAGCGCGGTGGGCGAGGCGGCGGATGAACCCACGCTCCTCAAGTCCCGTGATCAGCCGGTGGATGCCCGATTTTGACTTAAGATCGAGAGCATCCTTCATTTCGTCGAAAGACGGCGAGATGCCTGTGGCGCGCAGGCGCTGGTCGATGAACATGAGCAGTTCATACTGCTTTCGAGTCAGCATACTGGGTCACTCCCCCGCCGCGTGGAACAAAGCCAAAACTGTTGTCCACGTTCTATGCGTGTTCCCAAAACCCGTCAAGCGGATTCTGTTGTGCCCATCAAAACCCCTCTGGCAGAGGTATGATGGTCACCGGATCACCGGCCAGCGCTTCGGGGGCATGGGGGGGGCGCACGATGAAGGCCTGGGCCGCGGCAAGTCCGGAAATCACGGCGGAATCCTGGCGCGAGTGAGGGATGACGACCAACTGGCCGTCGGCGCGGCGCTGCAGGCTGGCGCGGGAATAATCCTGCCTGACGTCGTTGGCCCGCATGGGGGCGCCCAGTACAGCCGGAACCGTTTCGACGGCACTCGGCAGCCCCTGGAATGCGCGCAGCATGGGGGCCAGGAACACATAGGCACACACCAGGGCAGAAACCGGATTGCCAGGCAGGCCCAGCACCGGAACGTGCTTGAGGCGGCCAAACATCAGCGGTTTGCCGGGGCGCATGGCGATTTTCCAGAAGTCCAGAATCAAGCCCTGCTCGGCCAGCACGTCCTGCACGAGGTCGTAATCGCCCACCGAGGCGCCCCCGGAGGTTACCAGCAGATCGCAACCATGGGCGGCCTCCACCATGGCCGTCAGCGAATCGCGGGTGTCGCGGGCGATACCCAGTTGCACCGCCTCGCCGCCAAGGGTGGTGACCAGCGCCGCCAAGGCCGGGCCGTTGGACGACACAATTTGAGCCGGGCCCAAGGGCTCGCCCGGCATGGCGATCTCGTCGCCGGTGGAGAGGATGGCGACACGGGGGCGGCGGCGCACGGTCAACCACGGAACGTTCATGGCCGCCGCCAGGCCGATCTGGCGCGGACCCAGCAAAACGCCGGGCTTCAGGCCGATGGTGCCGGGGGAAAAATCCAGCCCCTTGGTGCGGATATGCCTGCCAGCCGGTTGTGCATCGTTCACGATGACGTTGCAGCCTTCGCGCGTCGTGTCCTCCTGCATCACCACCACGTCCGCGCCTGCGGGGATCGCGGCGCCGGTGAAGATGCGGACGGCTTGGCCCTCGGCGACTCCGCCCAGGAATGGGCGTCCGGCAGCGGACTCGCCAATCACGGCGAGCGTGGCTGGCACCTGCGCCAGATCGGCCGCGCGCAGGGCATAGCCGTCCATGGAGGATACGTCCATGGGCGGGTGGGCCACGCGGGCGACCACGTCGTCGGCCAACACCCGGCCCAGGGCGGCGGGCAGGGAAACCATCTCGGGGGCGGTCGGTTTGAGGTCTGCCAGAACCCGCTTCAGCGCGACCTCGACCGGAATCATGCCTTGGCCTCGTACACCCCAGACTTGCCGCCCGACTTGTGAACCAGATGGATGTCGGTGATTCGCATGGACTTGTCTACCGCCTTGACCATGTCATAGACAGTCAGCGCGGCCACCGACACGGCGGTCAGCGCCTCCATCTCCACCCCGGTGCGGCCCTTCAATTTGCAAGTGGCCTCGATGTCCACGGCGTTGCGGGCGGGGTCCAGGGACAGCTCGACCTTCACCGAGGTCAGCGCCAGGGGATGGCATAAAGGAATGAGGTCGGGTGTGCGCTTGGCGCCCATGATGCCGGCCAACTGCGCTACCGCCAGCACGTCGCCCTTCTTCAGTCCGCGCGACTGGATCAGCGCCATGGTTTCGGGCGCCATCAGGACAGAGCCGCAGGCCACCGCCACCCGCTCGGTCTTGCCCTTGTCCGACACGTCCACCATCACCGCATTGCCGTCGGTGTCGAAATGGGTGAGGTCGGCCATCATTCCTTATCCTCTGCGGTGGCACCGGCGCCGACCAGCAGGACGCGGGTGGCCATTTCGACATCGGGGCGCTTCATCAGCGATTCACCGATCAGGAAGCGCTTGGCGCCCGTGGCGACCATACGCTTGATGTCCCCTGGGCTGTCGATGCCGCTTTCGCACACGATCTGGCGGTCGGCGGGGATCATGGGGGCCAGACGCTCGGTGGTGCCAAGGTCGGTCTTCATG
>JAEZFE010000111.1 GCA_023437865.1 Pseudomonadota bacterium
GTGGGTGGATGATCTCGCCCCCTATTACGCCCGAGCAGCGTGCGCGGTCGCGCCCATCTGGGCTGGGGGTGGGACACGAATCAAAATTCTTGAGGCGGTGGCCCACGGCGTGCCGGTCATCTCCACCACGTTGGGGGCGGAGGGCCTGGATTTTCTTCCGGGAGAGCACTTTCTCCGGGCGGATAGCCCCGAAGCCTTCGCTGCCGCTTGCAGGCAATCCGGCGGGGGGCAGCGTGCGGCAGCGGCCAAGGCCTTCCTGGAGGCAACCGGGGACCGCACGGCAATCCAGAACGTCATCACAGAAATGATAAGGGGGCGGATCGCCTGATCCGCCCCCTTTCTTTCGCCAACAGGTGGCGATCGATTAGAACTTGAAACGATAGGTGCCGACCAGGGAGTAATTCTTCAGATCATCACGGAACTGAGTGGTCGAGCCTTCAATGGTCACGGTGTTGTTGTCGCCGACCAGCACGTTGGTACCCAGCGAGAAGGTGGTGCCAAAGCGGTCATCATAGGCCTTGGAACCCGCCGCATCGATGGCAGAGGCCGCCGTCTTGTTGGCGTCGTACTCCAGGCGGACCGAGCCGAACGGGTTGACCGTACCCCAATCGGTGGGGATCAGGTAGCCGACGCGGAACTTGCTGCTCGCCTGGCCCAGGCGGAACTTCAGGCCCTGGGCGTTGGTGCCGTCGCTCTCGGTGTAATCGTCGGTATGTTCCTTGGTGTAGATGTAGCCAGCCGAAGCGCCGAGCTGCCAGGCATCCACCCGCCAATTGGCGTTCAGGTTGGTCGCGGCGAACCAACGGCTGCCACTGGTTTCGCCGGAGACGGTGCCGTTGGCGCGGCTGATGTCGTAGTTCACCCAGGCATGGCCGCCCGAGACGTCAACGCTCAAGACATCGTTGATGATGTAGGCGGCGTAGGGGGCGAAGGCGAAGTTGTTCGCCTCGAACTTGCCGCCGCTGTACTTCAAGCTGACATCGCCGTGCTCATAGCCCAGCGAGGCGCCCAGCAGAATGTCGTCACGCACCAGATAGTCGGCGCCGGTGACGGCGGTCTGCAGAGTGCCGGAGAAGTTGGCGTTGGCGTGGTCGCCGGACAGCCAGTTGTTGCTGCCGTTGAGCCAGACGCCACCGCGGCGGGCCGCGTCACCGGCGGCCTTGCCCGTGGGCTCGCCCGACAGGCTGGACGTCCTGACTGGAGACACCGAAATGGCGCCGGTGGCGTTGGATACCGCGGAGCTGATGCGGGTCGAGATCAGGCCGGCAGTCTGCTTGGTGCCTTCCGCGACCACCTGGGCCACCACTGCGCTTTGCGGGGCAGTGTTGGAGGTCGGAGCGTTTCCATAGACATGGTTGTCGACGGGAGTGGCCAACGACTCGCCGGTTCCTCCAAGAAGGGCTATAAACCCTAGCGCGAAAAAGCCCTTACGCAAAGTCATTCCACCCTCACCCGCATGTTTAAAGGTACATTCCGAAATCGTACTTGATTTTTATCCATGCGGATTGGCTACGGCAAGATAAGATTTCATTGTCCAACTTGTGCGTATCGATTTCCGTATTCGCTTTGTGTGCTCTTGTCCGGAGTATGGCTTTGAAGGGGTATGAGACCAGGGGGGAGGCCATGAGGGCCTGGACTGTTTCCACCGGATTATGCTGCACCGGGCTTGTCTTTGGACTTCTCTCGGCACTCCTCTCCCATCCGCTACTGGGAATAGGGGCCTGGCGCGACGCCGAAGGGGTGCAGGTGGCCGTACTCGCCGCGGCCGGATTGTGCCTGCTGGGGGTCGGCGGCAATCTGGCATCCCGCCGTCCGTTCCCCCTCCATCCCAGCCTCCTTGTGCTTCTGGCTCTGGGCGCTTGGAGCATCCTTGGCGCCCCATTTGCCGAGCATCCGGCGACCGCCCTGCTCGGCCCTCCTCAGACCATGTATGGGGCCGTGTGGTTCATCGCCCAGGCCGCTTTCCTGGCGGCGGCGCTGATTGTGGTCCGCCACCGCCGGCTGTTTGCCGCCCTGGTGGCCGGGGCGATCATGGTGGCGGCGGTGTTGGCGTGGTTCAGCCTGCGCAACGTGCCGTGGCTTAGCGCAGATTGGCTGCGGGCGTTGCTGCCCCGCGCGGTAATGCATGGCTTCAACGAGTACTTGGGCTATCAGGCACTGGGGCTGCTGGCCATGGCGGCCACCCTGCCGCGCAACGGCAGCCGATGGACGAGGGCGCTGCCGGCCCTCACCGCGCTTCTCGGCCTTGTGCTGCTGGTCTTATCGGGCAACCGCACGGCGGCCGGCGCCGCCTTGCTGGGGGTGGGGGGGCTGCTCTGCCAGCGCCGATGGCTGGTCTTCGGCGGCTACCATCTTCAATTCGGCCGAGTGTCCGCGCTGCTGGTGATCCCGGCCATTGCCGTCTACCTGCTTCTCCGCTTCGCCGGTGCCGATTGGCTTTCGCCGTCGCTGATATCGCGCCAGATCCTGCTGCGGGTGTTGGAGCCCGGCCTGTGGACGCCCTCCTGGTCGTTGCTGTTCGGCCATGGATGGGGGC
>JAEZFE010000126.1 GCA_023437865.1 Pseudomonadota bacterium
TCGCAGATGGGGCTGGCCTCGTCCACACGCCGGCACACCGCAGAAACGAAGCGCTGGCAGATATTCATAAGCTGCTGGTTGTCGCGGAACCGGATGTCGGTCAGCACGATGCGGCCATTGGTCTCGATGTAGACCTTGTCGCAGCCGTTGACCATGATGTCGGCGATGTCGTCGCGCGCCACCAGCGGCTCCAGCGGCCCTAGGCCCAGCACCTCGTCGCAAATCTCGCGGCTGATGGCCTGCTGCTCGGCGGCGGTGAGGATCAGGTTCCGCATCGCCATGATTTCGACGATGGTGTCGGCGATCTCCTCGCGCACCCGCTCGGGCGGCAGCTTGGCCAGTTCGGCCAGATTCACCGATTCGATCAGATCCTCGAAAATGGAGGCCTTGATCTTTTGCAGGCGCTCGTCGCCGTCGGTGCGGGCGGCGGGCGCGGACTCGGCCTTAACGGCGGCGGCCTCGGCGGCAGGACGCGGATCGCCGCGGGTGGCTTGCGCCACCGGTACGGCGGGACCTGCGCCCTTTCGCCCGAACATGGCCTAGACCTTTCCCTTGGAGGGGGCCAACGCGTTAAGCCTGGCGCGCAATCCGGCGATCAGCGAGGGGCCGGCTTTCTTGCGTTTGGCGGCGGACTTGCCGCCCTCCTGAACCAGCAGAGTATCGGCAAAGCCCCGGAGCGCGGCCACCGCCTTGCCAGCCGACAAGGCCAGCGGTCGGCCATCGGCAATGGTCGCCATCAGCGGCTCGGGCTCCCACGGCACCATCACCGACGGGGCGCCGCCGCCGGCCTCGGCGAAGTCGGCGGCACCGTATTCGCTGCGCTTGCTCATGCCGACGCGGTTGAGCACCAGCTTGGGCTTGCGGCCATCGATGCGGCGGCTGGCCACATCCTCGACGATCATGCGGCAATTGCGCAGCGAGGCGAGGTCAGGCGCCGCCACCAGCACCACCTCGTCGGCCTGGGCAGCCAGGCGTTCATAGGCATCGCCCCAACCCTTGGGCAAGTCCACCACCACCACCTTGGCCATGGAGCGGGCGATGTTGGCGATCTTCTCGGCGCCCTCACCGTCCAGCGCCCGGTTCTCGCGTAATGAACCGGGGGTGGAGAGCAGGCGCACCGCGCCGTCGCGCACCATGAACCGTTCCAGCATATTGGCATCGACGCCGGGATTGCCGAGCGCAGCGGCAAGCGCATCGCGCACATCGGTGCCCGACAGCAGGCCGGCGGTGCCCATGGGCAGGTCCAGGTCCAGCAGCACCGCATCGCCGTAGCGGCCAGCCAGCCCATGGGCGATGATAACGGCGGCGGTGGAGGTGCCGGCGCCGCCCGAAGCGCCCATGACGGTCACCAGCTTGCCCTTGGGCAGGCCCTCCTCGGCGGCGAACAGCCGGCAGATGCAATCGGCCAGCTCGCGCGCCTCGATGGTGCCGCCCAGATAGTCGGCCAAACCATAACCGACCATTTCCCGATAGACCGCGATCGAATCGCAGCGGCCCGCCACCACCACCCGACAGGTCGACTCAACGTGGTCGGCCAGGGCTTCAAGGCGCGCCCACACCGTCTCGTCGGCCTCGTCGCCCAGCACCAGCACGTCGGGCGAGGGATTCTCTGCCAGCCAGGCGGCAGCGGCGGCAATGCCGCCGCGCTGTACCTCGATCCGGCTGCGCGACAGCCGCGGGTCGGTGGCGGCCTTGCGCCCGGCGGCCTCCAATTCGGGCGTGTCGGCAAAGACCAGGGCGAAGACGTTCTGGATCGTCATTGCCCGGTCCCCGTGGTGGCGCTCGACGTGCTCCAACTGGGCAGGCGGGCATTCGAATAGGTTGGCTGGCCCTTGGTCCATTTGGTGTAGACCTCGCCCGCGCGGGCGCCGTCGCGGCCATCGGTCATGACCGGCCCCACCAGGGTGCGCGGGTCATCGGTCATCTGCACCATGTTGTGGCGGACCGAGCAGCCAAGCAGGGAGGCGTTGGAATTGTCGTGGCCGAAGCCGTCATCCAAGCGGGTCAGCAGCGTCTCCGCCGGCAGCCGTGTGGGCGGCAGAGTGCAGCCGGGCACCGAAGCGAAGCGGTCGATGCGCGTCAGGTCGGGCGCGCCAGCCGGCGGCACCATGCTGACATCGCGCTGGTCCACGCCTGCCGCCAGCACGGCGGCGCGCACCGCCTCGGCCAAAGCGGGCTCGGCGGAGATGACGAAGGAGGAGCCATTGTTGGGGCGCTGGGCGGCGAATTGGCGGGCACGGGTGGCGGCCAGCCCAACTTCGGTCCCCAGGGCCATGGAAAGCTGGCTCTCGCGCAGCTCGACCGGATGGGCGGCGGCGTGGTGATAGGCGGTCAAATCGGGGTTCTGGCACGCGGCCAGCGCCATCAGCACGGGGACCAGGAGCAGCGTTCTCATGGCACAACCTCGTCGATGGTGTAACCGAACAGGCGCAGCGGCTGAGGCTGGAACTTGCCGCCCTCGCGGACATAGCCGGAGGAATAGGTGCCCGCCAGCTTGCCCAGCAGCCACATGTCCAAATCGCCGCCGGGCGACACCGCATCGGTGGGAGCGATCAGCGCGTTCGCCGGAGTAGGCCGCACCAGCGAGGCGGTGACCAGCACCACCAGCTCGGTTTCGTTACGCTGGAAACTGTCGGAACGGAACAGGCGGCCCAGCACCGGCACATCCATCAGGCCGGGCAGGCCGTTCATGCCGGCAATGATGTCGTTCTGGATCAGGCCCGCGATCATCAGCGAGCCGCCGGACGGAAGCTCGACCGTGCTGGACGCGCGGCGCACGGTGAAGGCGCGCACTTTGGCGACATCGGCGAAGGTCGGGACGTCCACGGTCTGGCTCGACAGCGCGCTGACCTCGGTGGTCAGTTTCAAGTTGATGCGTCCGGCATCCATGACCACGGGCAGAAACGACATGGTCACGCCAAACGGCTTGTACTCGATGGTGATTCCGTCGTCGTTAGGCACCGGGATGGGATATTCGCCGCCCGCCAGCATGGACGCGGTCTCGCCCGACACCGCCACCATGTTGGGTTCGGCCAGATTGCGGACCAGACCGCGCTTTTCCAGCAGGTCGAGGTTGACCAGCAGATCCTGGATGCCGCTGAACACGAAGCTGCCGGCGGTGGACCCCACGCTGCTGATGCCCAGCGCACGGGTGGTGCCGGCGAGGTTCAGGTCGGAGAAGAAACGCGCACCCTGGCCGATGGTGGTCGAGACGCCGATCTCCTTGAGGATGGTGCGCTGAACCTCGGCTACGCGGACCTGCAGCAGAACCTGCTGCTCGCGGCTGACCTTGATCAGGTTGACCACGTTCTCGTCCTTGGCGACATAGCGGCGCACGATGGCCTGGGCGCGGCCAGACAGGGCGTCGGAGAGCACCTGGCCCGACAGCACCAAGGCTCCGTGTTCCGCCGTCACCTCCACTTGCTCGCCGGGCAATTGGCGCGCGAGCGCGGCACGAGCGGCCTCGGCATTGGGCTC
>JAEZFE010000155.1 GCA_023437865.1 Pseudomonadota bacterium
GCCTCGCCCGCCAAGTGGAGTTGGCCAAGGTGCTGATGACGCGCCCGCGGGTGCTGCTGCTCGACGAGCCCACCACCGGCCTCGATCCGTCGTCGCGCCGCAACTTCCTCGGCGCGCTGCACCGGCTGAAGGCCGAGCGCGGCATGACCGTGCTGATGACCAGCCACGTGTTCTCCGAGGCGGAGAACGTGGACCGCGTCGCCATCATGCGCGAGGGCAAGCTGTTGGCCTATGATACGCCCCAGGCGCTCAAGGCCAGGATCGGCACCGAGATGGTGGTGATCCAGCCCAAGGACCCCGAGGCCTTCGCCGCCAAGCTGCGCAGCGAGTTGGGCCTTGCCGTGCGCCGTCATGGCGACGAATTGCGGCTGGAGGAGACCGAGAACGGCGAGGGTCTGCCCATGCTGGACCGCATCCTCACCGCCTACCGCCCCGAAATCCTGTCCATTTCCATCAAGCAGCCCGATCTGGAGGACGTGTTCGTTCACGTCACCAGCCACGCCGTGCCCGAGCACGCCACCGCTCCGCTGCTGAAGAAGGTCGCCGGCCGATGATCCGCGTTGCCCTGTCGCTTGCCGCCCGTGAGCTCACCCGTTTCATCCGCCAGCCCCAGCGCGTCATCGGCGCGGTGGCGCAGCCGCTCATGTTCTGGCTGTTCCTGGGCGCCGGCATGGGCACCAGCTTCAAGCCGCCGGGCATGGAGCAGATGACCTATCTGGAGTACTTCTATCCCGGCGTGATGATGATGATGATGCTGTTCGCCAGCGTCTTCTCGTGCATCACCATCATCGAGGACCGCGACGCCGGCTTCCTGCAAGGCGTCATGGTGGCCCCGGTGAACCGCATGGGCATCGTGCTCGGCAAGGTCATGGGCGCGACCCTGATCGCGCTGATCCAGGTGCTGGTGTTCTCCGCCGCCGCGCCCTTCCTGGGGCTTTCGCTCGGCTTCGGCAGCGTGCTGCTGCTGCTGGTGGCCTTCATTCTGACCGGCATGGCATTCGCCGGATTGGGCTTCTACCTTGCTTGGGGCTCGCGCACCACGTCGGGCTTCCACGCCATCATGATGGTTCTGCTGTTCCCGCTGTGGATGATCTCGGGCGCCTTGTTTCCCATCAATGGCGCCTCGCCCTGGCTGAGCGTGGTCATGCAGCTCAACCCGGTCCACCACGCGCTTAATATCGTCCGCGCCCCGTTTTATGGCGGGCCGGAGACGCTGCTGGGCAGCAGTCATTACCTAGTTTCGCTGGCGGTCACCCTGCTGTGGACCGGCGCGTCGCTGCTGCTGTCGATGAGGCGGGTCAGCAAGCGCGAGAAGGGCGCGGCGGTGGCCTGAGGCTCAGGCCTCCGCTACTTCACCGTCTCCAGCCGCCCCATCACCTCGGCATTGCGCTCGTCATTGGTGTCGAGCGTTTCAACCGCCGAATCCAGCCAGCTTTCGATGGTGGTCTTCCACTGCTCGTGGGTGCCGGCCAGCGGCGGTTCCTTGGCTGCGCGGCGGGCCATGGCCTCCACCACCCAGGTCTGGCCGTCGGCACCCAGGCATTGGCGGTAGCGCACCGGGCCCAGTTTGGCGTAGGCGGTGAACAGATACAGCGTGAACTTGCGGATGTCGTCGCCGAGCACCGGCATCAGGAATTTCAGGGCGGCCGGGCTGGTGGCGGCGATCAGTGACACCGCCTTGCGCATCTCGCCCACGTCGTAGCCGGGGAACAGCGCGGCCATGCGCATCTTTTGGCAGACCCCCCACAGCACCTCGGGATTGATGGTGTCGTCGGCGGCCATCAGGCGCTTGGCGGTGTCGAACAGCAGCGGGGTCTTGCCCTCGGTCACGGCATTTTCCACCGACGGGTCCGACAGCACCTGCAACTTCAACGGGTCGCGGTACTCCAGCAGCTTGGGACCCAGCTTGGTCACCAATTGGGGCGACAACGCCGCATAGGCGGGGATCAGCGGCACCTGCCAGTCATATAGCAGCAGATCGCGCATGGAATCGAACAGCTTGTCTGCAGGGGTGGGCCAGCGTTTGCGCTTGGGCCTCTGGGGCGGGCTGGCCAGGCCGAAGCTGATGGCGATGCCCTGGATGAACCCCACCTTGGGCATGGGCAGCGGCTTGGGCTTGGGCCCGGACAGGCGCTTCTTGAAGTAGCGCCGCGCACAGGCGCGGACCACCAGGGCAATGACCTCGGCCATGGTGCGGCCGCACCACAGGGCATCGCCGTCGGATGCGGGGAACGCCTTCTCGGGGGTGATCACCACGTCCTTGAACAGTTCGGGCCGGCGGCGCAGCAGCTGAAAGCCCTGATGCAGCAGGTTGGGGTCGTCCATCACCGTGGTGTAGACCTTGTCGCGCGGCACCATGGCCAGCGCGGGCAGGTGGTCGTGCAAGATGTCGGCGATGTCGCGGCGCAAGACGGTGCGCACGGTCTCGACTGGCTTGGCCAGCGGAGCGGTTGGCGAGCGTGCCGTTCGGGGGGCGGAAACGGTGCCCATGGCTGGAACCCCAAAGTTCAGTCGGTCAAGTGTGACTCGACTCGCCCTAGCGTTGCAACAAAAGGTTTTGTCAGCGCATTTGTGACACAACTACGGCAAATACGCATAAAATTGACCCTATCGGCACCTGCCTGAAGCGGCGCCGCGCGAAAGAAAAGCCGCGCGGCTGGGGGCCCGCGCGGCTTGGGGGGGAAGACCCGTCCGAGGGGGGAGGGGCGGGCCTTCACGTCCGGTCATGAGCCGGCATGGACAAAACCTACGCCGCCGCACCCGCCGAGGCAATTTGTCCAAGGAAGGGGAGGGTGGCTCTGAAGAGTTACGTCCTTCGAGGGATATCCTTGGCATTGTGCGGATGACAACGAAGGGATTGCGTCAGGTAGCCAAGGCCCGTTGAACGATGGTGGTGATGATCTCGGCCAGTTCCGGTTCGGCGCCCAGGTTCATGGCCATGCGCACGCGCTTGCCATGGATGTCCACTGGGCCGGTCTGGCCGGGCATCAGCCCGAACAGCGGCGGGATGTCCTGGCTGGCGTGCATGCCCTGGGCCACCAGCAGCGGCAGCACCACCACCTCGCCCGTGCCGGTCAGCAGGGCCGGCCAGTCGCGGGCATAGGGCTCCTGCTCCAGAAAGGCCAGGCGGGTTTCGGCGAAATGGTCCATGCCGGCGATGGCGGCGGCGATGGCCTTGGGGGTCTCGCCCGAGCCGCCGGGCCGGGCCGAGCCGTGGGCGATCAGCAGCAGGCTGGCGGTAGTGGGGTCGATGCCCGCCGAGCGCACCACGCCATCGGCGCGGCATGCCATCAAACCCGGGATGCGCGGGTCGCAGCCGGCGGCCTCGGTATAGAGGATCTCGCGGCCATCGCGCCGGGTCACCGGCCCGGTCAGGCCCATCTCACGCGGGATCAGTACGTCGGTGTAATAGCCCTTGCCGGCGAAGACCGGCACCACCACCACCCGTTCGGCCGTGACCAGATCCAGGGCCTGGTCCAGGCGCGGGGCCTGCTTCATGAATACCGCCGCCACCTCGGCGAACGCGCCGCGCGCCTTCAGGTCCGCGGCCAGCGCCAGGATGGGGCCGGCGCTTTCGGGATGCCGGGCCGAGCCGTGGCCGACCAGGATAAGGGCGGCGGCCCGTCCGTTCATGCCTCGGCGACCTCCGGATGGCGCTGCCCGTACCAATCCAAGCTGCCGGCCAGCGACACCACCTTGCCGACCACGATCAGGGTCGGCGGCTTCAGCCCAGCCGCGGCGGCGATGGCCGGCAGGCTCGCCAGCGTTCCCAGCACCCGCCGCTGGCGCGGGGTGGTGCCGTTCTGGATGGCTGCAGCGGGGGTCTCGGGCGATAGCCCGCCCTGGATCAGCGCGCCGGCGATCTCGGCCAGATGCGACAGGCCCATATAGATGACCAGCGTGCAGTCGGGATCGGCCACCTGCGACCAGTCATAGGCCAGTTCCTCGCCCTCGCGCCAATGCCCGGTCAGCAGGCGCACGCCATGGGCCAGGCCGCGGTGGGTCAGCGGTATGCCGGCATAAGTGGCGCAGCCCGAGGCCGAGCTGATCCCAGGCACCACTTCGAACGCGATCCCGGCCTGGGCCAGCGCCTCGGCCTCCTCCGAGCCGCGCCCGAACACGAACGGATCTCCGCCCTTCAGCCGCAGCACCCGCTTGCCCGCACGGGCCAGCCCGATCAGCAGCGCGTTGATCTCGGGCTGGGGCATGTGGTGGTTGTTGGTCTGCTTGCCGGCGTAGATGCGGGTGGCGGTCTCGGGCAGCAGCGCCATGATTTCGGGGCTGACCAGACGGTCGAAGACCACCAGTTCGGCGCTCTCGATCAGCCGCAGCGCCTTGACGGTCAAGAGCTCGGGGTCGCCGGGGCCGGCACCCACCAGGGCGACCGAACCGGCGGAAGAGGGGAAGCAAAGCGAGGTCATGGCGGCGGGTCTTGGCGGGGAGTGAGGGCGGCGACGATGGCACGATTTGCCGCCGTTTTCAAAGCCTGCGGTGATGCGCCGCCGCCCGCGCGCGCATGCAGCGCTTTCCAAATGCGGGGCGGCGGGGATATGTATTTACGCGTATCCCCATCCAAGAAGCCAGACCCAGTGATCCCAAGCCCCTATCCGCCCCGGCGCACCTTCCGCCGCACCGTCTATCACATGCTCGGCGGCGAGGGGCATACTGACCCGTGGGTCAAGGCCATCGACTATTTCCTGATCGGCATGATCGGGCTGAACGTGGTGGCGGTGGTACTGGAATCCATCGAACACCTGTCCATCGCCCACGGCCCGGCCTTCCATGCCTTCGACCTGTTCTCGGTCGCGGTGTTCAGTCTGGAATACGGGTTGCGCCTGTGGACAGCGGTCGAACTGGACGATGCGCGGTTCCGCCATCCTTTGTGGGGGCGTCTGCGCTGGGCAGTGTCGTGGATGGCGATCATCGACCTATTGTCGATACTGCCGTTCTATCTGGGCATGTTCGTCGAACTGGATTTGCGGGCCATCCGCGTGCTGCGCGTGCTGCGGGTGTTCAAGCTGGGCCGCTATTCCATGGCCATGAACGTGATGAGCACGGTGGCGCGGCAGGAAGCCCGATCCATCAGTGCCGTGCTGTTCGTCATGTTGGTGGTGCTCGTGTTCACCTCCAGCCTGATGTACCTGTTCGAGCACCACGCCCAGCCGCATGTATTCAGCGACATTCCCACCTCCATGTGGTGGGCGGTGGTGACGCTGACCACCCTGGGCTATGGCGACATGGTGCCGATCACACCGCTGGGCCGCGCGCTCGGCGCCTGCACCGCCGTGCTCGGCGTCGGCATGATCGCGCTTCCCGCCGGCGTGCTGGCCTCGGGCTTTTCCGAGGCCATGCGCATCCGTCGCGAGGAATACCGTGAGGCAGTCGAGCGCGCGCTGGAGGACGGTTCGCTCACCCGCACGGAACGCCGCCTGCTCGACGATACCCGGCACCGTCTGGGCCTATCGGAAGAGGAGGCCGCCCTGGTGCTGGAAGACGCCGTGCGGCATCCGCCCACCTGCCCCCATTGCGGCAAATCCACCCACGCGGCTGCGCACGGCGCGTAGGCTACCCCCCGAAGCCCGCCCGTACCAACAGATGGTGGAAGTCGCGTAGGGTTTTCTGGGCCAGCGCGGGGTCGGCGATGCCATCGACGAAGCGGGCGTCGAAGCTGGGCGCGCGCAACAGGTCGAGGATACGGGTGCGGGCGCGGCTCAAGGCGCGGCCCTCGGGCAGCACTCCGGCAGCGCAGAACTGGACCAGCCGGATCGCCCTCTCACGCAGTGACGATTCCTGATGGTCCAGCTTCTCGACGATCTGCTCGTCGATCAGATATTGATCCAGCAAGCGGTCGATGTGCTCGGTCAGCTTGGCGCGCAGTTCGGGCGGGAATGCCGAATTCGTGGCCGCGTTGTGGGCGCCGGTGGCGCGCACCATGCGGTCCTTGGGTGACAGGGTGCGCTGGCAGATCCCGTGCAGTTCCCGCGCCTCCAGCACGCGGTTCAACAAGGCCACGATGTCGCCGGCATGCTCGCGGGCGTAGTCGGTACGGGCAAGGTCGCACAGATAAACCAAGCCCACGGCGCGGTCGGGCATGGCGTTGAAGGTGGTCTGGATGGCGATGCGCCGTCCGGTGGCGCCGCCCTCTTCGCACATCCGCCCGGCCCTGGTGGTCAGCGCCTCCGCCGTTTCCGGGCCGCAGAGCAGGCCGGTGGGGGTGACCACGCGCTCGATCACCTTGGCGAAGGCCTGGTTCTCCTTGGTGTGGTCGCTGCGGTACAGCGGATTGGCCGAACGCAGCTGACGATGGGCGCGGTCCAGCAGGCACGCCCGACTGGCCGGCAACTTGCCGTCGCGCAGCAGCTTGTTCAGCAGTTCGGCGGGGTCGTCGGCGTCGCTGGTCGCCATTGGCAGTTTGCCGTCGGCCAGGTCGAACATACGGATGATGGCCATGGCCAGGCTGGGCTGATAGCCCAGGATTTCCTGCACCACATTGGCGCCCAGTACGTCGGCGATGACGCCGTCCAGCAGCTCCAGGGCATGGGGATCGTTCTCGGCCAATGCCAGCTTGCACAACCGCTCCAGCTTGCCCAGCCAGTTGCGCACATTCGCCAAGTCGGCCGACAGCACGACGAGAGCCAAGTAATCGGCGTCATCATCGCCGGCCAGGTCGCCGACGTCGTCCACCACCTCCCGGAAACTCTCGCCCAGCCGGGGCAGCTTCAGGGCTTCGGCCTTGCGGGCGCGGGCGGACATGCGGTCGATGTTCTTGAAGATGTCGTCGCGCCGCCCCTTGCTGTCCTGTTCGCCCC